>NZ_JASJVC010000001.1:0-176651 GCF_035019905.1 Sphingomonas sp. 10B4
TACACAACCTGAGCGGCGCGGCTGAACGCGGCGGTATGGACGACGGCCTTGCTCGAACAAAACACCCACTGATACGCATTGCATCCCTCGATCCGCATGCCCGTCTCGTCACAGGCGACAACTTCGGCGCCGCGCAAGGCCGCCAGGGCATCGTCGCGTCCCGCGGCAAAGACCGGTGCGGTGCGTTTGAACATGTTCATCAGCGCGCCCTGGCTGAGTTGCAGGCCGAACAGATCGGCAAGCGCGCCTTGCAGCCGTTCATAGGAAAACAGCTGGTTCGATTTGAGATAAAGCGCCAGCGCATGGATCCTGTGCCCGAACGGCGTGCCTTGCGCTGCTGCCGGCAAGGGCGCCGCCGACGTCTTGCCGCAGCTGGCACAACGGCATTTCAGCCGCCGGTGCCGTCTGACCAGAGGCTTGATCTCGGGCAGGTCGATCTCGTCATACTCCCCGATCACCGCGCAGGACGCATCCTCGGCAAACGCCAGACCGCAGTGGTCACAATGCGCCGGGCGATGGTCTTCGTGAGCATCGGGCACTTCAGCCAGTACGCGGGCGTACCCCTTATGACCGAGCTTGGCGCCGCCGGGCCGCGAACTTTCCCGCTTTGCCTTCCTGTCCGTCGATGGTGGCTTCGAAGAGGTGCGCGACGTCTTGTCCGGGCGCTGCATCCCAAGAACCAGATCGATCAACTCAGGCTTCGTAAGCCCCTCGAGTTCCTCACGTTTCATAAACAGGATGAATCACGGACTGCCCGGTTTGACAAGGGGGTGGGTAATTACCGGTTGGGAGCACGTCGCGCATCCGGCCGGGCCTCAATGGGAAGGGCAGTTCTTCATCGACGAGATGCCGGGGGTCGAACGACTACTGCCGGTCACTCCGGGACAGGTACCTGACCGAATTCGGGAATTCGTCGAGGGGGTCGAAGGGAGTTTGATCATTGCGTTTTGGAGAGCGGATGAGAGCTATCCGCTTGGCATCGGGACTTACCTTAAAAGAGATCGCAAGGGCCGCCGGCGTCTCGATCGCGTTGCTGTCCAGGCTCGAGCGCGCGCAGGCGCCACGATCCCGCCTGTTCCGCTTGGAGCAGCGAACGGTGGATGGGGAGCAAGTGCCAGTGCTGGTAGTCCGCAACTCGCACCTAAATGCGATATGGTCCGCGCGCGACGTAGATTGACTGACTTACCGGCTGCTTCCGAGGTAATTCGGGTGGATAGCGGTCTGTCCGATATCGGAACGCGACCTGTGTAAACGGCCGTTCCTTCATGTGGCAGAGCGGCAACTCCGAGCGCGCGCCGGGTGTGCGAGCTCGATCCCCTGTCGCACGTGTTCGCCAGTGTTGACGGCCCGAAAGCACCGGAGTTCGTCAAGCGCGGATTGAGATCGACAGCTTGGGCGATCGCCATGAGCAGGACAGCGGTGTCCGTGGGATTTCGGATCACTCTAGCTGACTGGCGTAATGGGAGCGAGGTTGGACGCCATAAGATTGGGGCAGCCTTTCGATGCGCCTATGGTGCATAGCGCCAGGAACACGGCAATCGAAATGCAGCGCGGGTGAGCGTTCCCGCAGAGGTGAAGGCGATTTCGATCGACCGGGTCGGTCTGGATCGCGGCCAGTAGGCAACACCCGCGCTGTTGGGATTTCGCGTTCGGACAAAATTAATCCAATAGGTCTGCAGCGGGGGCGCTGCAGCCTCCAGGCCCGTATTTGGCGATGCGAACACGCTGCGCAATTCGCTTCCGTGGGTCACTGCCGCACCGTCTGGTGGCGTATAATCATACGTGTACCGCCAAACCGAACCGCCGCGCGTGGCCACGGCCTTGGCGGCTACGTTCGTCGGGCAACGGAAGGTCAAGTCGGTGGCGAGCTGCAGGGTCGCGTCACCCAGCCGCGGGTCGGACCGCGGAACCTGCCCCGGACCGAGCCCATAATAGGCGAGTGCGACGCCGGCGGTATCCCCGAACGCGCCTGTGGCGATCGCGCGCGCTGCGGAGAGGTCACCGTGCAGCGGCAGCTCGCGGGCATTGGTGCCGATGATCAGCGGCACGGGATTGGATCGCCCGCGCGCGAGCAGGCGCGCCGGCGTATCGGTCAACACGCGACCATCGACCACCGCCTGCAGCCAGATGAAGCTATTATCGTCGAGGCCCGGCACGACGACCGCTTCTTGCGCTACAAGAATGCGTTCGACCGGAAGCGCGCGCAGCTGAGCCGCTGTAGGGTCACGGGCGAGGCCCGCCGCCTGGGCGAACGACGCGCCGACCGCTTCGTTCTGCGCGAGACTGCGCGGCGGCACGCCGAACCCCGCAGTCCCGCTTTCCTGGATCGCAGCATGGAACAGCCCGTGCGCGAGCGGGGATAGTTGTTGCAACGCGACGTCTTGCGCGCCGGCCGATTCTCCAGCGATCGTCACTCGTCGCGGATCGCCGCCGAACCGCGCGATGTTCCGCTGGACCCACCGGAGCGCGAGCTGTTGATCGAGCAGCGCGTAGTTGCCCGAATGCCCACCAGCCTCGGCGCTAAGCGCCGGGTGACTGAGGAAACCGAGTGCGCCCAGGCGATACTGAATGCTGACGAGTACGATCCGGTGTTCGGTGATGCGGCTCTCGACGGTGCCGCCGGCGGCCCCGCCGCGATTGCCGCCGCCGTGGATCCATACCATCACTGGAAGCCTGGCAACGCGCGACAGGAACGGGGTGCGGACGTCGACGAACAGGCAGTCCTCCGCGCCGCTGCGCGCCGCCGCCCGGTTCCACGTGCCATAGTCGGATTGCGGGCAGGCGGCATGGTCGGCGACCGCCGCGACGGGCTGCGTCCAAGGGCGGGGGCGGACCGGCGCCCGCCAGCGCAAAGCGCCGGTCGGCGGTGCGCCATAGCGGATTCCGCGGAACACCGCCCCGCCGCCCGCGATCGCTTCGCCGCGGACCGGGCCGTCGTCGGTTGTCACGATTGGACCGGCGGCTGCCAGCGCCAGCGCCAGCAACAGGCTCACCGCGGCAGGCCGACCGGGGCAGGGCGGGCGAGCGCATCGCGGATCGCGGCCTCGGCCACCGGCGCCATCGCGGCATAGCCGGCTTCGTTGGGGTGAACCCCGTCGACGGTGAAGGCGGCGCGCTGCGCCTGGCCGTCGTGGAGCGCGCTCCAGTAATCGGCATAGGTCGCGCCGATCTGGGCGGCGTAGCGCTTGAGCCAGGCATTCATCCGCTCGATCTTCGACGAAACCTCGAGCCCCGGGCGCCACGGGAAATTGGCCGCGGGTGGGATCGACGCGAGGATCACGCGAGTCCCGTTCGCGCGCGCGAGATCGCACATCATGATGATGTTGGCCTGCGTCTGCTCGAGCGTCATCGGGCCGGTGTTGCTGGCGATGTCGTTGGTGCCGCCCATGATCTGGACCGCGGCCGGATGCAGGTCGATCACGTCCTGGTGGAAGCGCAGCACCATCTGCGGCGTAGTCTGGCCGCCGATGCCGCGATCGACACGGTCGGGGCCGAAGAAGCTCGGGACCTTGTCGAACCACCCCTGGGTGATCGAATCGCCGATGAAGACGACGCGCTGGCCTGTTGCAGAGGGGGCGAGCGCCGCATTGGCGGGCTGGTAGCGGCCGAGCCACGCCCAATCCTCATGCAATCGCTGTTCGGCTTCCTGCGCCTGGCGGGCCTTGGCATCTGCAGGCGTTTGCGCGTTTGCGGCCGTGGCCAAAGGCAGTAGCACGGACAGCAATATCATGGCGTGGCGCATCAGCGGGACTCCATCATCCGGGCGTGCATCGCATCGAGCGCGACGCCCTTGGTTTCGGGGAAGAACAGCAGCACGACGACGCATTGCACCGCCATCGCAACCGCGAAGATCACGAACGGCGCGCCCGCCGACCACGCGACGAGCACCGGAAACACGCCGGCGATGGCGGCGTTCATCAGCCAGTGCGTACTTGCCCCAAGACCGCTGCCGCGCGCGCGCACCGCGCTCGGGAAGATCTCCGACAGATAGACCCAGATGACCGCGCCCTGGCTGGTCGCGAAGAAGGCGATGAAGCCGACCAAGGCGGGCAGCAGCGCGGCGTTGCCGATCCGTCCGAACAGCACCAGCGCGGCGACCGACAGGCAGACCGTCATCCCCGCCGCGCCTGCGGCGAGCAGCGTCCGCCGCCCGACGCGATCGATAAGCGCCATGCCCACCAGCGTGAACAGCAGATTGGCCGCGCCGATCAGGATCGCCTGCCGATCGGGTGAAAAGCTGCCGGCTTTGGCGAAGATGTCGTTGAGATAATAAAGGACCGCGTTGATCCCGGCGAGCTGGTTGAACATCGCGGTCGCGACCGCCAGCAGGATCGGCTTGCGATGCTTGCGCCACGACAGCGTCTCGCCCGGCGCATCCTGCCGCAGCGCGTTCTCGACCGACGCAAGCTCGGCGGACGCCTCGTCCGCGCTCAGGCCGATCCGCGTCATCGCGGTGCGCGCATCGTCCAGTCGGCCCGACAGGATCAGCCAGCGCGGGCTGTCCGGAATGCGCGCGAGCAGGACCAGGAACAGGATCGCGGGCGCGGCGGTGACGCCAAGCTTCCAGCGCCATGCCGCCTCGCTGACGAGCGATCCGACAACCGCATTGCTGAGATAGGCGACTAGGATCCCGGTGACGATCGCGAGCTGGAACAGCCCGACTAGCATCCCACGCCGGGCAGGCGGGGCGATCTCGGCGATATAGACCGGTGCGAGCACCGAGGACCCGCCGATCGCCAGCCCGCAGGCGAAGCGGAAGGCGAGGAACGCGGTCCAATCGGTGACCAGGGCGCAGCCGAGCCCGGCGAGAACATACAATATGCCGAGCAGGCCGAGCACACGGCGGCTGCCATAGCGATCTCCCGGCTTGCCGGTGAACAGCGCACCGATCAGCGTTCCCCACAGCGCCGCGGACACCGTGACCCCGAGCGTTTCAGGGGTCAGGCGGTAGATCCGCGTGAGGTCGCCGGTGACGCCCGCGATCACCGCGGTGTCGAACCCGAACAACAGCCCGGCGAGCGCGGCGGTGCCGATGCTCGCCGCCAGGACGCCGCGGCCGCTCACCGCAGTGCCGTGCTCGATGCGGCGACGTTCCAGCCGCGCAGCGTGACGCTCGGGGTGGCAGCCTTGGCGGTCGGGTAGCGGATCTCGACCGTGCGGCTTTCGCCGGGCAGCAGCGAGACGTAATTGTCGGTGAAATAGGCTGGCAGGACCTGGCTGCCGTCCGCGTTCAGGACGGTCAGCTTGGTTTCGATCGCCGGGGTCTGGCTCGAATTGGTGAGCGTGACCGTCGCGACCGTCTCGGCGCCATCGACCCGGCTGCTCGCTTGGGTCTGCAGCGTGACTGGGGCGAGCGCATTGAGCGCCTGGAACTGCGGGTCGGTGGCGGCCTGCCAGTAGAGGTTGGTCGACAGGACCTTGCCCGCCGCGTCGCGCGCCTCGAGTCGAACCAATGCGACGCCCTTGGCGAGGATCGGCGCGAGGTCGAGCGTGAACGCCGTGTTGGCGGTCTCACCGGTCGCCGTCAGCGTGGTACGCTTTTCGGCGAGCACGCGGTTGTCAAGGCTGACGACCTTGGCCGAAACCGTCACCCCGCGCAGATCGCCGACGCGGTTGTTGACCAGCATCACGTTGTAATCGGGCAGGTTCATCTGGACGTGGACCGGTTCGGACGCCTTCTTGACGCCGTAGAACGACGCCTGCGTGTCGTAATCCGACGAGAACATCTGCCATGCCGACGACGGCCACGCCGGCTGCGTCATCCACAGCATCCGGCCGCTATTCTGCGTCCACAGCCCGGCGTTCATGCCCTCGAAGATCGCGCGGTACGATTCATACTGCATCATCTGCGCCTTGCGCTCGAAATCCTCGAGGCTCGTGCCCGGGCCGAAACGCGTCGCGAGCGCGTTCATATAGCTCGTCACTGCGCCGTTCCCGGTCTGGTGCCAGTCATGATATGCCCAGCTGTCGCTGATCGGCCAGCGATCGGGCTCGGGGATCGCACGCTTCCACGCCTCGAGCGTCGGCAGCGACGGCGTGCCGCTCTCGACCGAGAAACCCTTGGCGTGCTCGGTGAAATATTCGACCGGGGGACGCCAATTGTACGGCCCGCTGTTCTGCAGATTCACGCGATTTGACGAGCCCATGTAGATCCGCGTCCCATCCTCCTTGTGGATCAGCGCCTGCAGGCCTTCGTTGAGGATCGGCTGCGGCACGCCTTCGTTGCGGCCGAACCACACTACGATCGAGGGGTGGTTGCGATAGCGCTTAACCACGTCGGTCGCGTTCTTGAGGAACAGCGCCGGGTCCTGCGCCTCGATGTTATAGTCCTGCGTCGATTCCCAGAAATCGTTGAGGATCATCAGGCCGTATTCGTCGGCGAGATCGTAGAAAGAGTCCTCGGTGTTCTGCCCAACCCAGTTGCGGATCATGTTCATGTGCGCATCCTGATGAAGCCGGAAGAACGGCTCCAGCCGCGCACGGTCGACGCGCTTCATCAAGTCGTCCATGCCGATATTGCCACCGCGCGCCGCGATCCGCACGCCGTTGACGCGAATTACGAGATACGGCGTCAGGCCGTCCTCATCCTTGATCCGCCGTACCGCGGGCGAGCTTTCCGCGCCCGGCACCAACGACGCCGCCCAGCCGTCCTTGATCTTGCGGATCCCGTCATGGCTGCCGTCGACGATCTGCTGGCCGAGCGCGCGCGCCTTCGACAGATCAATCCCGACGCGTTCGAGCTCGCCCTTCTGGTCCATCAGCGAGATGTCGTAGGTGACCTGGCGCATGCCGAAGCGCAGCGTGCGGGTGTCGCTCGGCTGGCCGGCGATGGTGCTGGTCAGCGTCAGCGTGTGGAGCGCGGGGGCGCCATAGCCGTTCGGCCACCACAGCTTGGGGTTGCGGACGGACAATTGCGGGAAATCGGACGGACGCAGGACAACCTGACTGCTCTGTCCGGGCGCGAGCGTCACCGTCTTCTCGACCGCGACGTCGTCGAACGCGGCGCGCACGACGGTCATGACCGGCTGCGCCGACGCGTTGGCGACGGGCACGGTGATCTCGACATCGGCGACGCTGTTGTCGGCGCGTGGCAAGGTAGTGACGACCTGCGCATCGCCGAGCGTCGCCGCGCCCGTCGCCGCGAGCGTGACACCCTGCCACAGGCCGGTGTTGCGGTCGCGGATGCTCGGGATCCAGTCCCACCCTTCGGCCGCGCCGAAGGTCGGGCCGTCGAGCATCATGATCCCGCCATTCTCGCCGACGCCCGCAGTCAGCGATTCCTCCTGCGGGATGCCGGGATGCGGTGCGGGCGAGACCTTGACCGCAATCGCGTTGCGGCCGGGGAGCAGCTTGCCGGTCACGTCGAATTGGCCGCGGATGAAGGCGCCCTTCATCGTGCCGATCACCTGGCCGTTGAGCCAGACTTCGGCGGCATAGTTGACGCCCTTGAAGGTCAGCTGCTGGTGCTTGCCCGCGGCCTCTGCCGGAACGTCGAATTCGGTGCGATACCAATATTCCTGCCGCGCCAGCGTTTCGGGGATCGCCAGATTGTTGAGCCCGTGCGCCGGGTCGGGATAGACGCCACGATCGACCAGCGTGGTCAGCACGGTGCCGGGGACGGTCGCGGCGTACCAGCCCTTCGTGTCGAACCCGGCGCGGCTGAGCGTCGTGCCGGGGGCGACGACTTTCGGCGCCTCGGCCAGTTGCCAGCCGTTGACGTCCCATTGCCCCGGCCCGGTCGCGACGATCGCCGCCGCGGTCGATACCGGCTTCGCGACCGGCGTATCGAACGGAGCCTTCGACGTCGGTAGCGTCGCCGCGTCCTGCGGTGCGGTCTGGCCATACATCTGGTGGACCTGGACCGGCCAGGTCGGGCTGCCCTGCTGGAAGGCGATGAGCGCGGGGTCGGGCGCGCGCGCAGCGGCGGCAGCGATCGTAGCTGCGTCCGCTGCCCCTGCGACGAGCGCGAAGTTCGCGACACGTCCGGCAAAGACCGGCGCGTTCGCCCGCGGGGCGAGCGTCAGCACCGGCGACACCGCCGCCGCCGCCATTTTGCGCTGCGCGACTGGCTTGCCATCGACGAACAGCCGGGCGGTCGTCCCGTCGAAGCTGGCCGCGACATGATGCCAGGAAGCGGACCCGAGCCGCGCGGGGGAGACGAGCGTGCCAGCCTCGGTGACGAGGCTCGGCTTCCCGCCGTCGAGCGCGAGAAAGCGGCGCGGGCCAGTGCCGGGATCGCCGAATCCGCCGATCAGCGCACTCCCGGTAGGAAGCGCGCTGGGCTCGATCCACGCCGACAGCGTCCAGGTCGGCGTGGCGATCGCCAGGGCGTCGGCACCGCCTATCCGGCTCACGATCGCATCGCCGCCCGCAGGCAGGTTGGCGTTGATCGGTCCATAGGTTTGCGCGCGCGCCGTTGCGGCGGTCGCCAGCAGAGCGATCACTGTCGCGCTTATCCGTACCATGCCCATCGATCGCCTCCCAGGATGCCGATCACGTCGGCTTGCCGCGACCAAAAGCACAGCGGCGGTAGATTGCCAAATCAAATTTGTTTACTTCGGCAGCGGGCATCTCGAGTGCTTTTCGAGTGTCAGGGTCCCGTAGCGATGGGCGCGCACAGTCGGCCAGTGAGGCCTTTGCCGGAGGGAATGCCTTGAAAATCATCGTTCCGCAGCTGGCGCAACGAAAGGCTTTGGGACGTCAGAACCGTTACGAAGTGGAACCATATAAAATGCCAAATTGCATTATTTAATCGTTGACGTGCGCGCGGACTTGGTGGATTTGTCGCGCATCGGAGACGACGGCAAGTCGCGAACGCGGTTTTGGGGGAGGGGACAGGCACTGCCTGGACCGCACATTCTCTTCATCCCGTGCAACGTGACAAGGCCGCGGGCCGCCGACGCAGGGCTGGAGAGGATTGGGGAATGAAATTGAAATTTGGGCATAAGGCGACGTTGTTGATCGCCGTATCCGGCGCGGCCTTGCTGACCGGCACCGCCGCGTCGGCACAGCAGAGCGGAACGACACAAGGTGTGCTCGCGACTGCGCCAGCCGCGCAAGCCGCATCGCCATCGGCTGCGACCGCCGACCAGAAAAGCGCCGCGTCCGACCCCGTCGCCGCACCTTCATCCGCCGCCGACGACAGCGCCGCGACTCCGGACATCGTCGTGACCGGCATTCGCGGTGCGCAGCAGCGTGCGGTGAACCTGAAGCGCTCCGCTGGATCGGTGACCGACTCGATTTCCGCCGAGGATATCGGCAAGCTGCCCGACGTGACAATTTCGGATTCGCTCCAGCGTATCCCGGGTGTCCAGATCCGTCGCGACGCGGGCGAGGGCGCTGCGATCAACATCCGCGGCCTGCCGCAGGTGACGACGCTCCTCAACGGCGAGGCCTATCTCGGCGCACAGTCGATCACGACGATCCAGCCGAACTTCAACGATATCCCTTCGCAGCTGTTCGCCGGCGCCGACGTCATCAAGTCGAGCACCGCGGACCTGCTCAACGCCGGCATCACCGGTACGGTAAACCTGCGCACGCGGCGTCCGATGGACCTCAAGCGCGGCCTCACGCTCGCTGCAGCGGCGGAAGGGTCGTATGGCGACAAGTCGAAGGAGCTCGACAAGAGCTTCAACGGGCTGGTCGGTTATCACGGCGAGCGCTTCGGCGTGCTCGTGTCGGGCACCTATTCCAACCTGCATCTGTCGAATTCGCACAACGGCATCCAGGAAGGGTACGGCGTCGGGCTGCACAACGAGCAGTTCAACACCGCGGCCAATCCGAGCGGCGACGTCAACACGACCAACGGCTTCTCGCCCGCGAACCGGCCGCACGGGACGATCGTCGGCACCGGTCTCGACGTCAACGGCAACGGCACGTCGAACGACATCTTCATGACGCCGCAGGCGTTCACCGCGTGGAACAAGATCAACGAGCGCGAGCGGATCGGCGTCAACGCGTCGGCGCAATGGGAAATCAGCGATCAGCTGACGCTCGTCGCCGACGCCTTCTTCACGCGCCAGAACGAACATGACCGCACCGCGGGCATCCAGCTGCAAAACGTCAACTGGCAGGCGGGCGAAGCGACCCCGGGCGCCTCGCGCAATACCGGCGCGACGATCACGCAGACCGCGAACGGCATCCCGCACAGCTACAATCTCTATTCCACCCAGGTCTACAATTACGACCTCGGCAATTTCGATTCCTATTCGCAGAACGATCACTACAAGTCGCAATCGCAGAACTACAATGCCGAGCTTAAGTACGACAACGGCAGCGGTCTGAAGGCCAGCCTGCGCGGGATCTACGGCAAGGCTTCGCAGGATTACGACCAGAGCTATCTGCAGTTCAGCGTCAGCAACGGCGCGCAGTGGCAGCCGGGCGGCATCGGTCGCTATCCGAGCGGAAACGTCGCGTTCAACCCCGGCGGGTATGCGGTCAACACGATTGCGGGCGCCGCATCGCTACCGGCGACGGTCAATTTTTCCGGCAGCCAGCCGGTCTTCACGCTGCCATCGCAGCTCACCTCGCTGCTCGGCAACATCAACAATTATGCGATGAAGACGACCTCGTCGGAAGGGAATTACCGCCGCAACGGGGATCTCAAGCTGATCCGCGGCGATGTGTCATACGAAGCCAACGAGTCGGTCAGCCTCAGCGCAGGCGCGCGCTACAGCGAACGCTCGGTGACCGATTTCGAATTCGATCGCGCCGCGCCGCTCTATGCAGGGCAGGCCTCCAAGGCGGGCGGGTGTCTCGTCAAGTGGAAGGCGTTCGACGTTCCGCTGAACGATCCGAGCTGCTCGGCGGGCCCGGTCGGCGCCGCTTACACCGCCGGCGTCGTCCGCAATGCCAACAACGCAATCTTCAACGGCCAGGTGAAGCAATACACGCTGCCGGGCGTGGGCCTGCCGGGGATCTATGTCCTCAACCCTGGCGCGATGGACAATGCTCTGGCGTTCCAGAACAGCTTCTACCCGGGCAATGTCGAGGTGCAGAACCCCGGTGCGTCGTTCAACGTCGGCGTGAAGCAGATCTCGGGCTATCTGCAGATGAACGTGAAGGGCGAGATCTTCGGGATCCCCGTGTCGGGCAACGCCGGCGCAAAGATCATCAACACCAAGCTCGACATCGTCCAGTTCGTCACCGGTTCGCCGCAGCCTTATGGTCTGGCGAACCTCAGCAACGGGATCGTCGAGACCAAGCGCAACTTCACCGATGTGCTGCCGGCGTTCAACATGGCGTTCGATTTCTCGCGCAATCTCAAGCTGCGTGTCGCGTTCAGCCAGACGATGACGCTGCTCGATCTCAACCAGTGGGGCGGGGGTCTCAACCCGACCTATGCGATCGACACCACCAATGCCGGGTCGCCGGTGTTCCGCGTGACCGGCGGCAGCTCGAACGGCAACCCGCAGCTCGATCCGTGGCGTGCCACCAATGTCGAGGGTTCGCTCGAATATTATATCGGGCGGAGCAGCTTGCTGAGCCTCGGCGCCTTCTACATCGATGTCGCCAGCTTCATTCAGTCGGGCACGGTGACGCGCACTGACCTGCCCGACAATGACGGCGTCGTGCGCGGTCGCACCGTGTTCATCACGACGCCGGTGCAAGGACGTGGCGGCACGCTCAAGGGGCTCGAGGCGGGCTGGAAGCAGTCGTTCAGCGACTTGGGCTTCATGCCGCACGTGTTGTCGAACTTCGGCATCGACGCGAACATCACTTATTCGCCATCGAATTCGGGGCAGACCGATCTCGCGGGCGCGTCGATCCCGTTCCAGGACAATTCGAAGATCCAGACCAACCTCGCCGGCTTCTATCAGGACGGGCATCTGCAGGCGCGCGTCGCCTGGAACTATCGCTCAAAGCGGGCGGTGCAGTCGGATTTCAGCGGGATCAGCGGGCTCGAACTATACCAGCAGCCGACCAACTACGTCGATGCATCGCTCAGCTACGACATCAATTCGCACTTCACCTTCTACGCGCAGGGCTCGAACCTGACGGGCGAGTATGAGAAATATTACCTGACCTTCCCCGATGCGAAGGCGTACAACAACATCTACGAACGGCGTTTCACCGGCGGCGTCCGCGTCAAGTTCTGACGCTGGCACCGTACCCGACCGCCCCGACACCCGTTCGCTCCGACAGGCGCGAACGGGTGTCGGGTGCGGGCGGAACGCCTGGGCGCGGGCAGCGCTATGGGAAGATCGCATGACCGGACAGAGCGAGAGGATCCACGGCGAGCGAGCGATACGCTCGATCGTCATCGTTGGCGGCGGGACCGCGGGGTGGATGGCCGCGGCGATGCTCGCGCGCCGGCTCGAGAAGCAGCGGGTCAAGATCACCGTCGTCGAATCGAGCGCGATCGGCACCGTCGGTGTCGGCGAGGCGACCGTGCCCGGCATCCGCGATTTCTTCCGCGAGATTGGGGTGACCGAACGCGAGGTGATGGCGGCGTCGCACGGCACGGTTAAGCTCGGCATCGAGTTCGCGGATTGGAAGCGGCCGGGGCACAGCTTTTTCCATCCGTTTGGGCTGTACGGGATGCGCTCGCGCGGCGTCGCATTCCATCACTATTGGCAGAAACTGCGCGCGGCGGGCGAACCGGTCGAGCTCGCCGACTATTGCCTGGCAACCGCGATGGCGAAGCAGAACGTCTTCATGCTGCCGACCGATCGGCCGGTCCACGACCTGCTGTTCTTCGACTGGGCGGTGCATTTCGATGCCGGGCTGTTCGCCAAGTTTCTGGCGACTCGCGCCGTTTCGGATGGCGTCACGCGGGTCGACGCGACGATCAGCACCGTCCGGATCAACGCGCAGACCGGGCTGATCGACGGCGTTGACACCAATTGCGGCAAGGCGATCGACGGTGACCTGTTCATCGATTGCACGGGCTTCCGCTCGTTGCTGCTCGGGGCAGCGCTCGGCAGCGGCTATGAGGATTGGAGCAATCTACTGCCGTGCGATCGCGCGGTGGCGATGCCGTGCGAACGCGCAGGGCCGCTGACGCCGTTTACGCGCAGCACGGCCTTCGCACAGGGCTGGCAATGGCGCATTCCGCTCCAGCACCGCGTCGGCAACGGGCTGGTCTATGCCAGCCGGCATTTGTCCGACGACGAGGCGGTTGCCACGCTGCGCTCGCGGATCGAGGGGGCACCGCTAGCCGAGCCCAATCTGATCCGCTTCCGCACCGGGCATCGGCGCGACTTCTGGCGCGGGAACTGCGTCGGGCTCGGGCTGGCCGCGGGGTTCATGGAGCCGCTCGAATCGACCAGCATCACGCTGATCCAGACCGGCATCGAAAAGCTGCTCGCGCTTTTCCCGGATCGCGACTTCGACCCAGCGCTGGCGAGCGAATACAATCGCTCAACGACGCTCGAATACGAGCGGATTCGCGATTTCCTGCTGCTGCACTATTGGGCGAACGATCGGCGTGGCGAGCCGATGTGGGATCAATGTCGCGACACCGCCTTGCCCGAGGCGTTGGCCAACAAGCTCCGGCTGTTCCGTGCGCGCGGGCATCTGGTCCGGTACGAATGGGAATCGTTCCAGGATCCGAGCTGGCTTTCGATGTATGCCGGTTTCGACATCGCGGCGCGGACGTACGATCCTGCGGCCGATTATTTCTCGATTCCCGATCTGCAATCAGCGCTCGCGCGGATGCGGGAGTCGATCGGCAAGGCGGTCGCGCTGGGGGAACCGCATGATGCCTTCCTGAAGGCTTATGCTGTAGCGTCGGCATGATCGCCTGCGCAGCGCCCCTAGAGGCGCACGCAGGGGTGGGCGGGGGCTGGCGACCGCCAGGGTGCGGCGCTCGGGCAACGAGGATATGATGGTGCAGGGAGCGGACGGAATTTTGGATCTTTCGGACTTCACCCCGACGGGACCAGGCGTGACCGCGAGCGACCGCGCCGCGCGGCTCGGCACCAGCCTGTCGGGGACCAACCTCGTGCGCGCCGGCGACTATAATCAGCGCGTTGTCCTCCAGGTGATCCGCAAGAACCCCGACATCACGCGTACCGAGATTGCGGCGATGACCGGGCTGACCGCCCCGACCATCGCCAACATCACCGCCCGCCTGTTCGAGAGCGATCTGGTCGTCGAGTCGGGCCGGCGTACGGGCGGGCGCGGCCAACCCGCTACGCGCTTGCGGATCAACCCCGACGGCTGTTTCGCGATCGGTCTCAACGTCGACCGCGATCACGTCACGCTCGTATCGCTCGATCTTGCGGGAACGGTTCGGTCACGGCTGACGCGGCAGATCGCGTTCGCGATGCCCGACGATGTCGTCGCGATCGTCCGCGAGGGGCTCGGCGAGATCCAGCGCAGCGGCGCGCTCCGCGAGGACCGCATCCTCGGCATGGGCGTCGCCGTGCCCGACGATCTCGGCCGGGTTGCCCTGCCGCACCGCCCTGCGAATTACGAGCGCTGGAGCGAGGTCGATCTGCCCGCGCTGCTCGGCGCGATCGTGCCCTTGTCGATCCATGTCGACAACGACGCCGCTGCCGCGGCGATCGGCGAGGCGCAGTTCGGCGGCGGGCTCGACCATGAAAGCTTTTTCTACATCCTCGTCAGCGCCGGCCTCGGCGGCGGTCTCGTGATCGACGGTGCATATTACCGCGGCGCCAACGCCCGCAGCGGAGAGATCGGCTTCCTTCCGCTGCACCGCTACGATCCCGGCGGGCAGGTGTTGCAGGATGTCGTCTCGCTGTCGGCGCTGTCCGCCAGGATCGAGCGCGCGGGCGTATCGCTCGACGGGGTCGATCCGACGATCGCGTTTCCGGACGCCGCCAAGCCGTATATCGACGGATGGATCGACGATGCGACTGACGCGCTGATACCCCCGCTGACCGCGGTCAATTGCCTGATCAACCCGGCGGTGGTGTTGATTGGCGGGCGCCTGCCTGACGAGATCCTCGACCGGCTCGCGGAGGCGAGCAATCGCAAGCTGCGCGCAATGGCGCCCAACATCCCCGCGCTGGCGCCGATGGCGCGCGCTACGCTGTCGCGCGATGCCCCTGCCGTTGGGGCGGCGATCTTGCCGTTTCTCGATCGGATCCTTCCCTCGGATTCGATCCTGATCAAGAGCAAAGCGGCGATTATATAAATTGACTTTGTTTATTGGCGGGGCAGGGTTGCCCGGTGCGATATGTCGCGCCGGACAGCGCGGCGGACCCTTGGAAGGCATTTAAGTGGTGATACAGATCGGCGTCGATTTCGGCGGGACCAAGATCGAAGCGGCTGCGCTCGATGCGGCGGGGCAGTATGTCGTGCGGACCCGGATCCCCAATCCCGGCAGCTACGATGCGGCGATCCGCGACGTGCGCGATCTGATCGCTGCGGTCGAACGCGACGCCGGTGCGACGGGAACGATCGGGATCGGCACGCCGGGGTCGGTCGACCCGCGGTCGGGGCTGATGCGCAACGCAAATTCGACCTATCTTAACGGTCGCACCTTTCGCTACGACCTCGAGCATGCGATCGGGCGCGAACTGCGCATCGCCAACGATGCCAATTGCATGGCGCTGTCCGAAGCCGTCGACGGCGCGGCGGTTGGCGCCCGCACGGCCTTTGCCGTCATCATCGGTACCGGCGTGGGCGGCGGTCTCGTGGTCGACGGGCAGATCGTCGAGGGTGCAAATGGGATCGGCGGCGAATGGGGCCATGTTCCGTTGCCGTGGATGACCGCCGAGGAATTTCCAGGCCCGGCCTGTTGGTGCGGCCAAGCCGGGTGCCTCGACATGCTGATTTCCGGGACGGGGCTTCGCAAGGATTACGCCGCGTGCGGCGGCGAGGGGCTAGATTGCCCCGCCATTGTGGCCGCGGCGCGAGAGGCCGATCCGCTCGCGGTGGCGGCCCTTGATGCCTATGTCAGCCGGCTCGGACGGGCGATGGCGATGATTGTGAATATCGTCGATCCTGATGTGTTCGTGGTTGCGGGCGGCATGTCGAACGTCACCGAAATCTATCCTGCTTTGCCCGATATCGTCCGCGCGCATGTATTTGGCGGGGTGTGGGAGGGGCGCATTGTTCCGGCACAATGGGGCGATGCGTCGGGAGTGCGCGGTGCGGCGCGGCTGTGGGGACGCTGATGACCGAGACATCGCGTCGAACCGGACCTTGATAGATACGGGCCAGTCCCGATAGCGTCATAATCGCCGGCACATCTTCCCCCCTTTAGAGCGGCGTTTCCAAAAGCCGATTGAGCATTCCTTGATCGATCCGGCACCCAGGAGACGCAGCAGTGGCAGACGCGTGATTGAACGAGCGCGCGCCTGAAAGGCAGAACATCCGGACGCCACTATCGTGTTGGGACAGCTCGAGCGTTCCACGCAAACTTGGCTATAGTTTTCCGCGGACCAAACGGACAGCCTAGAGCCGAAACTGCGCCAAAAAGGGGTCATGAACAGACGGCGAGTTTTGAGGAGCGGATAGGGCCTTCTCACTCTCGGATACTGGGTCCGCTCAGACCTCAGTGCGTTCGGCCAGTTCCAAAGCGTCCTCCACGTCAACGCCCAAGTAGCGCACCGTGCTGTCGATCTTGGCATGGCCAAGAAGGATCTGAACGGCGCGGAGGTCGCCAGTCGCCTTGTAGATGATCGATGCTTTCGTGCGCCGAAGCGAGTGCGTCCCGCAATCCTGAGCCGGAAGGCCGATGCCGACCACCCACTCGTGCACGAGACGGGCATATTGCCGCGTGCTCACGTGGGCCATGTAGTCGTTTGGGCTCGGGAAGACGAAGTCGTTCAGTGTCCCGCCGCGTCGCTCCAACCATGCCCGCATCGTCTTTCGTGCCGTGTCCATCAGCTCGAACTGGACCGGTCGTTTGGTCTTCTGCTGAACCACGACGGCGCGGTCACGGACGCGCCCGCCGGAAACCACATCCCCGATCCGCACCCTGACCACATCACAGCCGCGCAGCTTGCTATCGATGGCGAAGTCGAACTTCGCTCTGTCGCGCAGTCGGCTATGCTGGTCGAGCCAGAAGCGAATGGCCCAAGCGCCTGCGATGTGGTCCTGCCGTTTGCTTACCTACGGAGGTGAAATCGACAATCTCTGGATCACTTCGTTGAGAGAGTGTGAACGAACGGCCGTTTACGCATTTCCCCGTCCGAAAGTGGACAGGCTGTTTTCACCACGTTCCGCCGTTCGACCGGCTGTAGCGCGTGGTGGCCCTGAGCAAGGGGGATGGGATTGAAACCTTTCCCTCAAAGCTGGAAGGAGCGCGGGGCAGGGGGTCAAACTGAAACCAAAAGAGAATGTCGCACTCGGCTCGTGCGCCTCCCCGCAACCACACCCACATACCAAACCGTCTCAGGGTACCCCGAGGCGGTTTTTTTGTGCCTGCTTTCCGTGGCTTGTCGCCAATTCGTCGCCGCTTGCTGCGCGCTATTGGGTGCCTTTTTGAACGATGATGTCGAGTTTCTTGGGATATTTTGAGGATCCAACGCTGCATCCACGCATGAGATATCTCCATGGCGCTCAGCGCCAGCCTCTATGCGTTCGTCTGCCCGAACCGCTCGAAGCTCTGGCGATTTACGTATCGGTTCGACAATGACAAGAACCTGCTGTCGCCCGGTCGCTATCCGAGGCTTGGCCTCGCGGTTTCGTGGCATCGCCGCGGGGGAGCCAAGCTGGCATTGCAGCAGGGCCGGGACCGGCGCGCTCAGCTGGTGCCGGTTTCGTGGACACCAGGATACAGAAGGTTTTGGAACCGCACGGTGAAATGCGGCAGCGCAAGTTCGCGCGCAAATTCCAGCGCGAGGTGACGAAATCTACCCGCGATCGGCGGCGGCGGTCACATTGGCCGCGCATGACCTGGCTCTGTACGAGAACGTCCGGCGCAAACCCGTCGGCGAAGCCGAAGCCCATCCCCCGTCGGTAATCCCTGACACCGGCCAGATGAAGCCCGAACAGCAGGACGCAGTCAGTTAGGCGCAAAACAGGAGCGAGACAAGTGGCCGGGGTTGCGCAGCTTCGGGACCACGTGGATGTCGTCCCGGGGCCGCGCCGCCCGTTTCAGTTTCTCAACTGGCTCAAGGCCGCTGCCAGGTCGTCCCTACGGAACGGTTTCGTCAGCCGCGGAAGGGTGGCGTCGATCCCGGCTGTCTCCGCGTAGCCCGACACGATGAGCACGGGGCGCTCGGGGGACAGGTCGCGCACGGCGTAGGCGAGGTCGGTGCCGGTCATCCCCGGCATCAGATGGTCGGTCACGAGCACATCGAATCGAACGCCCGCGCCGATCAACCGCATCGCTCCCTCGCCCGAGCTTGCCTCGATGACGTGATATCCCAGATCGACCAGCATGTCCGCGGTGGTCATGCGCACCAAATCCTCGTCATCGACGACCAGTGCAGTGCCGGTGGCGACGTGCGAAACGATCTTTTCGACGGCCATCTCTACTGGTGTTTCCCCGGCGCTCACCGGTAGCCACAGCTCGACGGTCGTGCCGACGCCGGTCTGACTGTGCAGCGTGAGCGCGCCGCCGAGCTGCGAGGCCAGTCCGTGGACCATCGACAAGCCCAGGCCGGTCCCTTTGCCCACGCCCTTGGTGGAAAAGAATGGCTCGGTCGCGCGCGCGAGCGTTGCTTCGTCCATTCCGGATCCGGTGTCCGAGATTGCAATGCAGAGATAGCGGTCGGGGTTGAGACCAGAGCGGTGGCCTTGCCCAATGGCCGCGGTGCTCGCCGACAGGCGCAACGTGCCGCCATCGGGCATCGCGTCGCGCGCGTTGACCGAGAGGTTTAGGATGGCCATTTCGAGCTGGTTATGGTCGGCGCGCGCGCAGGGTAGGTCGGCGCCTGCGTCGATCACCACATGGACCTGGGGGCCGGTGGTGCTCGATATGAGCTCGCCCATGCCGCTCACGAGCTTGCCGATGTCGACCGCCACGGGTTGGAGCGGCTGACGCCGCGCAAACGCCAACAATCGCTGAACGAGGATCTTCGCGCGTTCCGCCGATTGCATGGCGCCCGCGATCAGACGCTGCTCGCGTTCCCCGCCGACGCCCTTGCGCTGGAGCAGGTCCAAGCTGCCGATGATCGGCGTGAGCAGGTTGTTGAAATCATGCGCCACGCCGCCGGTCAGCTGACCCATGCTTTCCATCTTCTGGCTCTGGCGCAGCGCCTCCTGCACTTCCTCGCGGTCTTTGAGCGCCGTCGCTATGCGGGCTTCCAGCGTCGCGTTGAGCTCGCGCAGCGCTTCCTCGGCCCGCTTACGCCCCGTAATCTCGACCACCGTGCCCGCGACGCGGAGGCAGCGCCCCGTTTCGTCGAAGACGCCGCGACCCTTGGCGGCGATCCAGCGAACGATCCCGTCCTCCTTGCCGACCGTGCGATACTCCACGTCGTAGAGCGCGCGCTGGCCGGGATCGATCGCCGCCGTGAACGCGACGGCGGTCGGTTCGCGATCTTCGGGGTGCAGGCCTTCGTAAAAGTCCGTCAGCGTGACCGGAACGTCGGGTGAGATGCCGAACATCGCCTTGGTGCGCGGCGGCCAGACCAAGGCGTCGTTGACGACGTCCAGATCCCAGAAGCCGATCTCGGCATTGTCGACCGCGAGCCGCAGGCGCTCCTCGCTTTCCCGCAGCCGCGCCTCCGCGCCGATCCGCCCGACATGCGCCCAGCACCGCTCGACCACCTCCTTGACGAGCAGGATTTCGTTTGCGGTCCAATCGCGCGCGTGGTCCTGATGCACCGCCATTATAGCCGAAAGCCGACCGTCGCCGCCGATCAGCGGGCAGCAGATGATCGCGTCGATCGAGATGCCCTGGAACATCTCGCGCCCACCGCCGGGCTCAAGTTCGCGGGCGATATCGCGCAAGACGACCGCCTCCCCGGCGCGAAGGTTCTGCGATGCGCGGGGCCCGAACAGGTCGAGACTGTATGCCCCGACCGAACTTTCCTGTCCCGGCGCGGTATAGTCGCTCCGGATCCAGAACCGGTCGCCGTCGCGATCGACGTCGGCATAGGCGCAGCGCGATGCGCTCAGCTTGCGTCCGAGCAATTCCGAGGCGGCGCTCATCGCATGCCACGCGTCTGACGACCGGAGCAGCCGGTCGTTGAGCTCGCTGAAGAAGTGCAGGCGTTCCTCGCGCTCGGCGCTTGTCCGCAAGAGGTGCTCGACCCAAACCGCCGCGAGGCCGAGCAGCAGAACGAACAGCGTGACCAAGCCGATCGCGGTCGCCAGGTACGCCTGTCCCAGGCTCGCAAGCCCGTTCGCCTCGCCGACGCCGCGCGACCGCGTGAACGTCGCCGCGTACATCCCCACGTAATGCATTCCGGCGATGGCGAACCCCATGACGACCGAGGCTCCCGCGCGGCCGCCCGATCGCTGATCGCGACCCGCCAGCCAGACGGCCAATGTCGCCGCGACGATCGCGATCGCAACGGAAACGGCAACCCAGCGCGCGTCGTAGCGCAGCGTCGCGGGCATGCGCATCGCCGCCATTCCGAGATAGTGCATCGAAGCAACGCCAGTGCCGATCAACAGGCCCGCCGCAAGCATTCTGGCAACCGACGCGCGCTGCCAATCGACGATCGCCAGGCCCGCGCCGGTGAACCCGATCGCGAGACATAGCGAGAGCAGCGTCGGGGCGAGCTCGTAGCGCATCAACATGCCGGGCATGCTGAATGCGAGCATCGCGACGAAGTGCATCGACCAGATTCCGCCCCCCAGCGCAGCCGCAGCCGCCGCGAGCCAAGCGGCGCGGGAACGGCCGCTCGAGCGCCGGATCCGGCTCGCGAGGCTGAGCGCGGTGAACGATCCGATAATCGCGATCACGATCGACAGGGAGACGAGATATGGGTCGTGAACCCCGGTCATGGTCATGACGCGACATTTCCACAGAGAACTGACGTTCGCAACTCCGGCGCGGCCGCGCGCAGCGGATGTGCGTGAGGAGGGTCGCATGGGTCGCCCGGCGCGCCCCGATGTGACGCGGCTAACGTAGCGTAACGCCGACCGAAACCGAACCGCGCCTGCAAAACGAGAAACCTAACTGGCCAAGAAAGATCAAGTCGCCGTGGTTTCTCGATAAAACCCGCAGAGGAGGAAACGCATTTCGGGAGTGCGCATTCGGCAACCGCCGCCGTGGGGCGCAGTCACGAACGGGAAGGCTGTGCTGTCGGAGTCGGACGAGCCGTTCGGCACTGTCGCCCGCAACGCAATTTCGATCGCCCGCGTGAGGGAGGAGGACATAGGCCGCCGCGCCCCATTCAGCGCATAAGGTTCAAGGTGCCGCCAACGCGGAGGGCCGGGTACTGGAATTCGGGCAGGTGCCCGTCACCGATAGCCCGCGGCCTGGAGTTCGAACAACTCGGCATAGCGGCCGCCGGCAGCGAGCAGATCGCCATGGGTTCCGGATGCCTCGACACGACCGTTGCTGAGGACGAGGATCCGATCCGCCATTCGCACGCTGGAGAAGCGGTGCGAGATCAGCACGGCCGAGCGTCCGGCGCTCAACTCGCGGAACCGTTGGAACACCTCATATTCCGCTCGCGCATCAAGCGCCGCCGTGGGCTCGTCGAGAATCAACACCTGGGCGTCGCGCATATAGGCGCGGGCGATCGCCATCTTCTGCCACTCGCCGCCCGACAGGTCGACGCCGCCCTGGAACCGCCTGCCGATCATCTGGTCATAGCCGTTCGGCAGGTTGGCGACCACACCGTCGGCGAGCGCGGCGGATGCCGCAGCCTCGATCCGCGCGCGATCGCCCCGCGCTTCGATGCGGCCGACCGCGATGTTATCGGTGGCGGGCAGATTATAGCGGACGAAGTCCTGGAAGATCACGCCGATCGCGGCGCGCAGGCCGTCGAGGTCGTAGTCGCGCAGGTCGCGTCCATCGAGCAGGACGCGGCCCTCGACAGGATCATAGAGCCGCGAGAGCAGCTTCACGAGGGTGGTCTTGCCAGCCCCGTTCTCGCCGACCAACGCCAGCACCTCGCCGGGCGCTAACGTGAACGACAGATGCCGCACCGCCCATCGTTCGGCACCCGCATAGCGGAAGCCCACATCCTCGAAGACGAAGCCTTGCCGGACGGGATCGGGGAACGGCAGCGCTCCTGCGGGCGAGCGGATGCCCGGCTCCGTCCGCAAGAAGGAGAACAGGTCGTCGATGTACAATGCCTGCCCAGCGGTCGAGGAAAAGCCGGTGAGCAAGTTTTCCAATAGCCCACGAAGCCGCAGGAACGAGGCGGCGAGGAAGGTGAGGTCACCGATCGTGATGACCCCGCTCACCGCGCGCCAGGCGATGTAGGCGTAGGCGGCGTAATAGGCGATCGTGCCGAGGGCTGCGAAGCCGGATCCCCAGACTGCGCGGCGCAGCGCCAACCGCCTGCTCGCCTGGTAGGTGTCGCGTGAGATGGTGCGATACCGGTCGATCAGGAACGGGCTGAGGCCGAAGATCTTGACCTCCTTGGCCGTGTCCGCGCTTGCCGCGACCTGTCGGACATAATCGAGCTCGCGGCGTTGCGGCGTGCGGACGTAGCTGAGCGCGTAACTCAGCGCGTTGAAGTGCGCCTCGCCGAGGAACGAGGGTATCAGGGCGATGGCGAGCAGGACGATCAGCCACGGCGCATAGACGACCAGGCCGGCGGCGAAGCTCAATACCGTGACGATGTCTTGTACCTGTCCGAACAGCTGCCCCATCAGCGACATGCGCCCGCTCGCCTGCATGCGCGCGCGATCCATGCGGTCCTGGAAGGCGGCGTCTTCAAAGTCGGCGAGATCGAGGGTGGCGGCGTGCTCCATCAGCCGTACGCTCGCGTCGTTGCTGACACGGTCGGAAAGCAGCCCGTCGACCAGCGAGACGGCCCGGCCGAGGAGATCGGAGGCGACCGCCAGAGCGAACTCGACCAGGAGCAGCAGCTCGAGCCGGCCGAGCAGACCGGAGCCCAGCCAAGCCGCGAGGCTATCGGGGGGAACCGCGAGGTGACTTAAGTGCACGACCTCGTCGATGATGAGCTTGCCGACAAACAGCGTCGCCACCGGTAGCAACGCACGCACCAGCCGTACGGCGACGGTCGTGGCGGTCAGCTGCCAACTGCTGTCCCACACCATGGCAAGGAACGGGGGCAGGTTGCGCAGCGCACCCAGCCGCTCGCGCCAGCTGGTAGGCCGGGGCGGAACACCGCCACGACCCTGTCTAACGCCGAGAGCCATTCAACCGTTCCGAGACGACATGCTGGCCGCTTCGTACCGGGGTCGGGAAGGGGATAACGTCATCTGCATACCCACCCGATACACAATCGGTACCTGGGTTGGCAGGGGTACTCGATGTTTCCCTCTCGATGCTGCGAGCAGTTCGATCCTAGCCGAGCGGCACCGACACCTGTTCGTCGAAGAGACCGACGTGCGCGAACGATGAATGCGTGCCTAAAGTTGGCGCGAAAATGCAGTTGGGAGAGACGGCTTGTGGGTCAATTGGCAGGGATTCGCTCCACGATGACGTCTTACGCTGAAATCAGACGAAACCGAGATTCCAGGACGACGGATTGTAATTGCCGATGTTCGGCAACACCGTCGGCATGGCGCCGGCCGACACGCCGAACCAGCTCGCGAGTGTCGCGGCATATTGATCGACCGAGATTGTCGGCAGCAAGCGGCCTTGCCCGACATCGTCGGCGGTGCCGTTGCCGATCGCCGGCGGGGTGCCGTAGATCTTCCGGCCGTTGACCGCGCCGCCCATGACGAAGTGCATCGACCCCCAGCCATGATCGGCACCGCTGGTGTTCGACACGAGCGTGCGGCCGAAATCGCTCGCGGTGAAGGCGGTCACTTGGTTGGACACGCCCAGCGCGACGGTCGTGTCGTAGAACGCGCGCATCGCATCGGCGACGAGCCCGATCTGTGTCGGATGCGCGGTGGCGAGGTTCTGGTGCATGTCGAAGCCGCCGAGCGAAACGAAGAACACTTGCCGTTTGGCGCTCAGCGTTTGCGACACCGAGATCATCTGCGCGACGATGCGCAATTGCAGCGCGAGCGAGTTGGTCGTCGGAAAGAGCGGGAAGTTCGCCGCGGGTGCGCTCGCCAGCGCGCTCGAGACCTGGCTGTAGAGGTTGAGCGCCCGCGCGCTGACCTTGCCGTGTTCGTTCGCGAGGATGTTCCCCGAGGACGCGGTCATCAGCGTGCGCAGCGTCGACGCGGCGGTGGTCGAGCCGTAGAGGCTCGTCGCATTGTTGATCAGCGCGGTCGGGCCACCCGTGCCGATCGCATATTGGATCGCCTGTTTGCCGGCGAGGTATACCGCGTTGCCGCTGGCGTTGATGCACGTCAGCGTCGCGGTGCCGTTGCCGCTTTCGAACAGATCGCCCATCCGTCCGCCCCAGCCCGAGGTCGCGCCTTCGGGGCTCGATGCCTGGAAATAGCTTTGCTGGTCGTTGTGGCTGAACAATTTCGGCGGCAGCCGGACCGAGGCGGCGCTGTACTGCGCCTTGGTCGTCGGCTGGACGAGCGTGCCGACGTTGAGCGCGACCGCCATCTTGCCGGCGTTGAACACCGGGAGCAGCGACCCCATCGTCGGCGCCATCGCATATTGCCGCCCGCCGAGGCTATTGGTCGGGCTGAGCGCGGTCGCCGCGAGCGCATCGCGGGCGTGCGCGATGTTCGATCGCTGCGCCTGATAGAGTGCGTAGCTCTCCGCGTCGTAGGGCGGCAGCGTGTTGGCGTAATCGTTGCCGCCGTACAGGAAGATGCAGACCAGCGCCTTGTAATCGCCCGCCGTCGCCGCCGCGGCCTCGCCGATCGCGCCTAGGCTGGTCACGAAGGGCGTCGCAACGCCCGCCAGCCCCAATTGCGCCGACCGGCGAAGGAATGCGCGCCGTGACTCATCGTGATCGAAAACGCTCATGTCACTTCACCGTCAGATAATCGGGCGACGCAAGCGCCAGGAGGATCGCGATCTGAACACGGGTGCTCGCTCCGTTGGTCGCGCTCGCCGCGACGCTATCCACCGCGCTCTTGATCGAAGCGATGGTGGTCGCCGACAATTGCCCCGCCGCCAGCACCGTGTTGACCTCGTCGACCAGCGCTGCGCTATCCGATGCCTTGGTCAGGATATCGGTATAGTCGGCCTTCACGTCGCCGATCCCGCTGGCGACGAGCGTCTGCATGAAATTGACATAGGCGACGACGGACTGTTCGTTGGTGATCTGGAACTCGGGCGCAACGAGCCCGGCGGTGGCGATCGCGGTGTCGGGCGGGGTGTAGCCGGGGCGGAACCAGTTGAAGACCGTCTGGCTGCGCCCCATCGACTGGCCGAGCCGTGTCGTCGTGCTCGACGTGTCGCCGATCGCCCAGGCGGCAGACGGCGATGTGACACCATAAGCGCGCGCCCAGCTCGTCAATCGCAGCACGGGCTCGCGCAATTTGCCCGCGGCGGTCGCGCTCAGCGTGGCGTCGCTGCGCGCCTCGGTATCGAGCAGGATCGCGCGGAGCACCGCTTGCATGTCGCCGCGCACGCCCTTGCCGTTGTCGGCGAACACTCCCGCCACGCGCCCGATATAGCCCGGCGAGGGATTGCTCGTGACCAATCGCTGGATAAGCTGCTTCGAGACGAAGGGCGGTACGTTGGGATGCGCGAAGATCGTGTCGAGCGCGGTGTTGACCGCCGCCACGCCGCCACCCGACACGCTGGTGCCGAGAAAGCTGGCGCTCCCGGTCTCGTTGAGCGCCGCGTTCATCACCAGCGGGGCTCGGTAGACATCGGGCGTGGTCGTGCTGCTCGAGGCGAGCGAGAGGCCGGTGAACACGCGCGCGAGGCCCGAGACGTCGGCTTGGGTATAGGTCTCGAGCGGGGCACCGTTTGCGGTCTTAATGCTGCCGTCCATGTTGAGCTGGTAGAGCCCCAGCGTGAACAGCTGCATCAGCTCGCGTGCGTAATTCTCGTCGGGCTGCGATCCCGTCGTCGCATTGGCCTTGCGGTTGCCGAGGAAGGTGAGGAACGATCCCATCGCGGGATTGGTGGTGATCGCGCCAAGGATTTGGCGATACGTGCTGAAGGCGTTGTCGAGCAGCACGTCGACATAGGCGGCCGTCGCAAACGCCTTCCAGTTGACGTTCACCCCGTCGATGCCGACCACCAGGATGTCGAGCAGCGCCATGCCGACGCGCTGGCGCAGCTGGTCGGGGTCGGAAATCATCCCGCGCCACATCGTCGGATCGAAGCCGGTTTGGCTATTGATGTTGGCGGCGGCGTTGTAGCCGTTTGCGACCAGCCAGTCCCAATGCGTCGTCGTCCGGGCTCGCGCGAACTGTGCAGTCAACCAGCCATCGAAACCGGTCGATACGACCTCGGTGATCATGCCGCGCGTTGCACCCATCGTTGATTGCGCTAGAAAGCGGCTCGCCTGGCTGGACGTGATTGCTTGCGCCACCACGATCGGGGGCGGCGGGCTGCTGCTGGATGCGCTGGAGCTGCCATCGCCGCCACACGCCGCCAGCGCGACGGCGGGGGTCAGCGCGCCGATCGCCTTGAGGATAGACGATCGATCGATGCCACCTGAGTCGAAATCAGCATCCGCGACGCAAACGTCGCTAGGGCGCGGCAACAACACGGTGTCCGAAATTCGCATTACCATCACCCCACCACGACTTTTCTTTGCGCCTGGAATGCTGGTTCGCGCAAGTGCCATGCGCTCGAAAGATCATGACAGGCCTAACGGCGGTTGTGGCGCAACGTCACTCGATCTCGACTGCGCGATGAAACGAAAAACGTCATATTTGATCGCGGGTCAGAGGCCGAGGCAAGGCAGACCAGCTTCAAACGCCCCAACAGGGTGAGGGGGCGGACTGGTAGCGGGACGCTGCTCAGCACGACCGAGAGGACATGCCTGGGGCTTGGCGCTGCAAGTACAGTCCGTCCCGTAGAGGACGGACCGTCTGCGCGATCAGAGGCTCGACGTGTTGCCGTAGCGCGCGCGCTCGGCCGCAACGTCGTCGTCGGTGTAGGCGGGCGCCGTGTCGTCGAAGCTGTTCCAGCCCGACTGGCGATAGGCGGCGCCGCGCGCGGTGGCCTCGACCGACTTGTTGCGCTCGAGCACCGCCTCGGCATCGGCTGCGAGCGCATCATCAACTCGAGCGCTGACCAAGGTGCCGCCGCGGCGTACGCCCTCGGAATAGACGTTTGCCTCTTCGTCGGTATGGCCCGCTTCCTTCAGCGCCCCGACGACCCCACCGGTTGCTGCGCCGCCGGCCGCGCCGATCCCAGCGCCGACCGCAGTGGACGCGAGCCAGCCCGCCGCCACGATCGGACCCAGGCCTGGGATTGCGAGCAGACCGAGGCCAGCGAGCAAGCCGCCCGCGCCGCCCAGCAGCGCGCCGGTCGAGGCGCCACGCGTCACGTCACCGTCGTCATTGACGTCGTCGATGCCGGTCGTGCCGTCACGGTCGGTATGGTCGCGCGAGTTGGCCATGATGCTGAGGTCGTCGTGCGGGACGCCGAGCCGTTCGAGTTCGTTCACCGCGTTGGTCGCGTCGGCATAGCTATCAAACAGGCGGGTGATGGTCTTGGTCATGATGTCTCTCCTGAAGGTGTCGCTTAGCGGGTTGTAACGTTGCCCTTATAGTCGAGCCCGACTTGCACCCGCTTGCCATGGCGCATCGCCACGCCGCGCCAGACGCCGTCGCGGTCCTTCGCCAGCTTCGAGACTCCGGCATAGCCAGCCTTAGCGATCCGACCGCGGGCCTGCGCTTCGGTGAATGAATTGCTGCCGCTTGCCGGGGTCGCGACTTGACCGACGTCGCTGTCCTTGATGGCTGGGTTGTGCGATCCGGGATGCCCGGACTGCGCGAGCGCGATCGACGACAATGCCGCGACTGCGGCGGCGGCGAAAATGATACGCTTCACGATTGCTCTCCTGTGATCGGTGCCGACTGCACCGCGATCCTAAAAATGCCGCGGCGATCCGGAGCCGGATCGCCGCGTTGTCCCTCAGCGAACGGTGCCGCGACGAAGAAGGTTGACGATCGCAAGCAACACGACCGCGCCGAGCAGCGACACCAGAATCGACTGGATATTGATCGCGCCATCCATGATCGACGCGCCGCCGATGAGCGGGGTGATGATGAACCCGGCGAGCAGCGCGCCGACGATCCCGACGACGACGTTGAGGATGATCCCCTGTTGGCCGTCGGTCCGCATGATCATGCTGGCAACCCAGCCGATGAGACCGCCGACGACGAGAAGAATGATAAGGTTCATAGGTAAAGCCCTCCAGTTTTGGTAAGGCGACTAAAACCAAGGGGAAGGCGTCGATGTTCCGGTTCCGCCTTCCGCGGCCTCCGCTCGACTTGGTTGTTTCGCATCAGCACGATTGGTAGATTGCCGGGCCTGCGAGGGAACTTGCAGCGCTGTCTTGCGCTTCGACACGATGATCTCTCGCACAAATCGCCCCGTTCACGGTCCCACGCTCCATCATCTCGAGCAGTTGATGGAAAGTCTGCTCGCTGGCGTCATTCTGATGGACCCGACCGGCGTCATCCTCGGCGCCAATGCCGCAGCGCTGGAGATGCACGGCATCGACCGGGTCGAGGATCTGGGCGGGACGGCGGACGATTATGCGCAGCGCTTCTGCCTGCGCTACCGCGACCAGCGCCGCCTGCCGCGCCGCGAATATCCGCTCGTGCGCTTGCTCGCGGGCGAGAGCTTCCCCGACCTGATCGTCGAGGTCGCGCCGCTCGGCAGCAACACGCCGCGCTGGGTCCATCAAGTGCGCGACGTCGCGATGGACGACGATGGCGGCGAACCCGACTGCCTGGCGCTGGTCATCCACGACGTGTCGGAGCGCTTCGACGCAGAGGACCGCTTCGAGGCGATGTTCCAGGCCAATCCCGCACCCGCGATCATCGTCCGCGTGTCGGACCAGCGCTATGTCCGCGCCAATCAGGGCTTTCTCGATCTCGGCGGCTATCATCGCGGCGACATCGTCGGTCGCAGCCTGTTCGAGCTCGACCTGCTGGCCAACGTCGATCGGCGCGACCACGTCAAGGACTGCGTCGCGGCGGGCAAGGTCATCCCGCAGCTCGAGGCCGAGCTGCCGCTCGCCGACGGATCGACCAAGCTCGTCATCCTTGCCGGCCAGCCGATCGAGGTCGAAAACGATCCGTGCCTGCTGTTCACCTTCGCCGATCTTGAGCCGCGCCGCCGGGCGGAGCGAGCACTGGAGACCAGCGAGCAACACTTCGCGACGGTCTTCGACATGGCGCCCGTCGCGATGGTGGTGACCAAGGGCGACGACTATCGCATCATCAACGTGAATGACGCGTTCCGGCGCCTGACCGGCTATTCCGGGCACGATGCCATCGGCAGGGTCGCGGACGATCTGCAGCTCTGGAACGACGCCGCCCAGCGCGAGGGGCTGGAGGCGGAGATCGTGTCGCGCAGCGGCTTTCGCGGGCATGACGTCCGCGTGATCGGCAAGGACGGCGCGCCGGTCGACTGCATCGTCTCGGCCGAACGGATCAGCGTGCGCAGCGACGAGTGCGTGCTCTGGCTCTACCAGGACATCAGCGCCCGCCGGCGAAGCGAGCTGGAACTGGTCGAGGCGATCGAGGCGGTGATGAAGGACGCCAATTGGCTCAGTCGCTCGATCATGGACAAGCTGGCGACGCTCCGCGGCCCGCGCGGTGCAGCACTGGTGCGCAAGGATGCTGCCGAAATCAGCCCACGCGAGCGAGAGGTGCTCGAACTGATCTGCCAGGGCGTCGACGATAGCGGCATCGCGGAAAAGCTCGCGCTGTCGCGCAACACGGTGCGCAACCATGTGGCGCGGCTGTACGCGAAGATCGGCGTCAACCGCCGCAGTGCGGCGATCGTCTGGGCACGCGAACGGGGCATCGAAGGGTGAGCGCGACGCGGTCTTTCGAAAGGCGCGACCTGAACCCGCGCGGAGGTATGGGATGAACACCGCAGGGGCGCACGCCTTCGTCGATCAGCTCGCCAAGCTGCTCGAACTCGTCGGGGTCGGAATCATCATCGGCGGGGTCGCGCTGGCGGCGGTCGTGTTCGTGCGATCGGGATTGCGCAGTGGCCAGTGGCAGGCCGCCTATCAGGACTGCAGGTCCAACCTCGGTCGCGGCATCCTGCTCGGGCTCGAGTTGCTGGTCGGGGCGGACATCATCTCGACGATTACCGCACCGCTCACCGTCCAGAGCGTCGCGCTGCTCGGCGGCATCATCGTGATCCGGACCTTTCTCAGCTTCTCGCTCGAGACCGAGATCGAAGGCTGCTGGCCTTGGCAGCGCGCCGGCCGCAACCGGAGCGAACGGGAGGGGCCTACCTCGCCCGGCTAAGCACTTTGGCGGGTCGATTTCGCACGCAGCGAACCGTAGAACAGCAGAATACGCGGCCGAGCGCTGGCAGATGGTCGGGGTCAGCGAACAGATTCAGACGGGGTGCAGGGGGTATCGACGACAAGGGGCGGGCGTCATCGAGATCCTATATCGGCCAGTCGAGCTGCCGATAGGCCGAGTCCCAGAACATCCATTCGTAGCGGGTGGCCGTGCGAAAAGCCTTGGCCATTGCCGCGCGGACCGATGGCGGCGCAAGGCTTGCGGCGTGGTCCACCAACGCGCTGACCCGACGCGTTGCTTCGCCGAACCCGGGGTCGGCATAGGTGGTGATCCACGCCTCGTACGGATTGGGCGATCTGGCGATCGATTTGATCGCGCATCCAACCTCCCAATACACCGAAAAGCACGGCAGGATCCCGGCGATCAGTTCCTCGTAGCTCCGCGTGGCAGCGAGGCTCGCAAGGTAGCCGGTATAGCCGAGACAGACCGGGCTGGGCTCGCTCATGGCCACCATTGCGGGGGTGATATCGAAGTGTTCGAAGAAGGTCTGGTGCAGGATTTCCTCGACCTGCACCGCAACCTTGGCGCCGTCGGAAAATTCGAGCCGAGCCGCAGCACTGGGCGCGCGCGCCGCGGCGATCGCCAGGACGCGTGCGTACTCGGCCAGATACAGGCTGTCCTGCACGATGTAATGCCGAAAGCTGTCGGGCGCGAGCGATCCGTCGGCGAGTTCTGCAAGGAACGGCTGCGCGAGGATGGACTGTCGCAGCGGGGCAACGTCTTCCCATACCGCTTCGCAGAAGCTCATCGTAGAATCCTCCCTGAAAGTCTTGCAATCGCCATGCAGGCTGACGCGCCCGCCGTCACTCGCCGATTGCGGCAGCAAACCGAGGTGCGCCGTGACATTCCCGTCATAGCGCAGATTCGTATTGAGTTGCGGACCGCGGCTAGTGCACGCCTGGCAAGGCTGCCTCGAGTCCGTCATCGAACTTTGTCGGCTGGTCTCTCGGAGGGCACCGTGACCGGTATCCCGACCGCGCCGAGGCCCGGCCGGCAGCTCGATTTTGGCTAAACGACGAACCAATCCGCCGTCGCGACGCGTAGTTTCCCGTCGAGATCGGCCTGGCGGAGATACAGGCGAAGATCGCGCGACAGCCGACCGATCTCGCTGCCGCGGCGATGCATCGCGGTGCCGTTGATGCGCTCGACCAACGCCAGCAGGCGCGTTGCGGCTTGCTCGATCGCTTCGCGCGCGAACAAGGTGGTCGCTACCGCCTCGCCCGGGGGCGCTTGCGGGGTTTCCACCGCGAGGCAGGCGGCGCGGGCCCACAATGCGGCGCCCTTCGCCTCCATCGCAAGATGCCCGAGCCGATGCGCGGCGAGCGGGTCGCCGCGACTGCCTGTCCGGTTCACCTGGCGGGAGGTCAAGCGCGCCAATCGCTCCATCGCGCCGGCATAGCAGGCGCACAACCGCCACACTCCGCCGTTGAAATCGGGCTCGATGAACAGCGCATCGACCGCGCCGAGGCAGTCTGCCGGCCCCGCCGGGAGCCCCGTACACTCGAACCGGCCCGACTGGCTGCCGACCATGCCGTCGACGTCCCAATCGAGGATTTCGCCGCGCGCGGGATCGGTGGCGTCGGTCAGCACCATCCGCAGCCCATCGGCGACACGCGCGGTGACGATGGCGAGCGTCACGTCGCCGAGCCCCGAGGCGAACGTCTTGACCCCCGTCAGCAGCCCGTCGCCGTCGATGCTGACCGGCTGATCGCGCTCCGCACCCCAGACGCCGAGGATCGCGCCCGCGACGACCGCATCGCAGACCCGGTCCTGCTGGCTCCGGTCCCCATGGCGCAGGACGAGCTTGATCGCGTTGACATGCCCTTCGTAGATCCGCGCGAGCGGGAGGCTGGCGCCGCCCAGCGTCGCCAACAACGCGAGCATCGGCTCTGCGCCTGGCGCGCTCGTTCCCCAACCGCGGCCACCACGATCCGCCGGTAAGGGCGCCGAGAGCAAACCGGCGTCGGCGAGCAGCGCGAGTTCGCGCGTCGGTCCGCGCTCACCGCGATCGAGCGCTTCGTCGCCAGCGCGGATCGCCGCGAGCAGATCATCGGCCAATATCGTCTCAGGCATTCGAGGCTATCCAGTCGCGCAGGCGGTCGATTTCGGCAGGGAGGTCGGCCGGGCGCAGCCGGGGGGCGATATGCGATTTGCGCACGGTCGCCGCCCACGCGGCGCCGAAGGTCGATCGATCCGTCGCATCGGCCCGCCATGTGGCGCGTGCGGCATGACGCGCTCGCCACATCGCAACCAGCGCATCGGCAGGCGCGAGCTGGTCATCGCACAGATAGTCGGCCGCCAGCCGCAGGCGCAACGCGTCGGCCATGCCACCGCCGGCGCGTCCGACCAGGCGTGCCGAGGCCGTGACATGCGGCGCGCGATCGTGGCGGATGCGACCGTCCGCCAGCTCGACCGCGGCAAGCAGCGCGCGGTCTTCGCCGGTCGCCAGCGCGGGCACCCCGCCGACCCGCTCGAGCATCGCGCGGGTTATGCCGAGATTGGCGCCGCAGCGTTGGGCGTGGCGGGGGGCGGGGTCGTGCGCGAGCGGGTCGAAAAGCGGCTCGGCCTCGGCGATCAGGCCGAGATAAGTCCATTCGAGCTCGCCGATCCGCAGCGCGGGGGCGGGGTGGAGCGACAATTCCGACCAGTCCGCGCTGACCCGCCCCGCCACCGCATCGGCGCCACGCGCAAAGGCCGCGCGATGCGCGCGGACCCAGTCGCGATCGGCAACGCAATCGGCATCGGTGGTGAGCACGATCGTGCCAAGCTGCGCAGCCTGCGCCATCGCCATGCGGCGCGCCGCGCCCGCGCCGCGTTCGTGCTCGGCGAAGGCGTGTTCGACGACCTCGACTTGGATTGCGCGCGGCGCGCGCGCGATCTCGGCGGTCACATCGCTGCAATTGTTGGCGACGACGACCGCGACGATCGGCCCGGGATCGTCCTGCGCCGCGAGCGAGTCGAGGCATCGCCCGATCCGGTCGGCTTCATCGTACGCGGGTATCGCAATGGCGACGATATCGCTGATCATACCCGGGCCATGACGTCGATCCTGAGGCGATCGGTGCGTTCGGCGTGGATCCGCGTCCAGCCCGGAAGATGCGCGATCGCGATCTCGGCGGCCATCTCGCCGGTGATGACGGTATCGGTCTCGCCGAGATAGCTGGCCAGGAAGATGCGCGCATCGGGCGTCGCAGACCGCTCGATCGCGGCCATCAGCGCGACAACGCCGTCGAGGCCGAGATAATACAGCATGTCGCTCGCGACGATCAGGTCGAAGCGCGCGTCGGGCATATCCTGTGGCATCGTCCGTTGCTCGAGCACGACATTCGCGCGCGCACCGATGCGATCGCGCGCCGCGCTCAGCGCAGCCTGCGAAGCGTCGGTCGCGAGCAATCGGTCGCACAACGGCGCGAGCTGCTCGGTCAGCGCGCCGTTCGCGCAGCCCAGTTCGAGCGCGGAGCGATACCGGCGCCCGGCCAGCGCGGCGACCGTCCGCTGGAACCGATCGCGTTCATAGGGCTCGCTGTCATAGCGCCACGGGTCGGGCGACTGCGTGAACAGCGAATCGAAATGCGCGGCAGGGATCGCGTCGTTGCTCCGGTCGAGGCGGTCATAAGCGGTCCGCACATATTCGACCGTGGTGAACGCGTCGCAAATGTCGGGCGCGAGCGAAAATCCCGCAACCGGGTCGAGCTGGCTCCGGTGACAGGCGAGGGCTGCCCGCTTGCGCGCGGCGAAATCCCCGACCGCGATGGCGTCATAGCCAGTCGGGTCGAACCGGCGATCGACTCGCTGGCTCACCGGCATCACTTGAAGCACCCGGCCGGTACCCGAGCCGATGATGCGGCTGGCGAGGCCGAACGCGGCCTTGTGATCGGGGTGCCCGTCGGCAGGATCGGTGACGAGAATCGTATCCGGCGCCGCCTCAGCGACAAATGCCGCGAGTGCGGCCATCTGGGGGCGGGGGATCGCGGTGCTCGACAGGCTGCCATCGGGCTGGTCGAGGAAGAGGAGCGGGGGGACATATCCCAGCATCCGCTCGAGCCCGGCCCGGCATTCTTCGCGCCGCAGGCTCGCCAAGGTCGTGGCGTCGCGCCCGGGGTCGGACGCCGCGCCGTCGGTCGCGACGATGACGGCCACCCGCGCACCGGCCTGCGCGGCGCGCGCCATGATCGCCCCCGCGCCCAGGATTTCGTCGTCTGCATGCGGCGCTATGACGAGCAGCGACTGGCTCATGCGAGTTCCGCCACGATGGCGTCGAGCCGGACGCGCGTCGCTGGCGTCAGCGCGATGTCGGTGGCTACGACCAGGGGTTGCGGCAGAGACGCAAACGCAATGCCTAGGTCGGCGAGATCGATCGGGACCGGGGCGGGGGAGGTTCCCGGACGCCAGTCGGCGACCCTCTGCCACAAGGCCGTGCGATCGTCCCTGCGCCGGGCACTCGCATAGCCCGTCGCGGTGGCTGCGGTCAGGCTATCGGGTTGCTCGTATTTGTCGAGCAGGACATCGTCGATGAACCAGATATGCGCGCCCGCCATCAGCGCGCGGTTCCGCAGGTCGCGATCTTCCTCGACGCTCTCGGCATAGCCGCCGATCCGGGTGAAGAGATGACGCCGAAACAGCCCGCTGTTGATCAACACCCAGTCGCCGGGCGGCCCTGCGGAGAATTGCAGATTGGGGAAGAAATCCTCGACCAGCGAAAGCGTGCGGGCGATCCGCGCCGCGCGACCATCCGCCGAAAGGAAGCGATGTGCGGTCAGCACCAAGTCGAGTTCGGCGGGCGCATCCGCGACCTGGCCGCCGCCCGCAAGATGCCAGGGCGCGCAATCGGCAGCGACGAGACCCGAGCGCGCGAGCGTGCGCTGTTGGCGGAGCAGCTTGTCGATATGCGGAATGTCGTCGGAATCGTGGAAGGTGATCGCATCGAACGCAAGCAGCGCAAGCGCGACATTCTTGGCGGCCGCCGTGCCGAGGTTCCGGTCGAGCTTGATGTAGCCGAAGCGGGGGTGGCCGAACCACTGCGCACACGCGGCTTGGGTTTCATCGGTCGATCCATCGTCGATCACGACGACGCTGACGTCGTGCTGCGATTGCGCCAACGCCGCTTCGACGGCACGCACGATCTGATGCGCGCGCTGGTAGGTCGGGATCGCTATGAGACTTTGCATGGGCGACCTGACGCGAGGAAAATGAGAGCGGTCCGAAGGATCCAATCGTGCCCGATTTCGACGATGCCACTCTGCCCAGGTCTTCTGGGTATTTTATTTTCTGCGCGCATTCTCGACCTCCACATAACCGCTGAACGCGTGTCACGGGAATTCGACGCCTCAGGCCGTGAGTGCAGGGCGATGTCATGCGTCGAAATACCCGCCCGCTAAAGAGTAGGAGCCTTCGCGCTGATGCAAATCAATATAAAATCCAGGGCAATTGGGGTTTGCATGCGCAACCACACCATGAACCCTGCGTTAATGGGGTCGGCTCCGGCAGGAGCACCTATCCCTTGACTTGAGGTTTTGCGTCCCTTGTTCATCATGTCGGTTGCCCTTGGCGGGTGCCTTAAAGGCCCGCCCATTGAATTCGGCCTGACCGAAGATACCGGCGGACATATCACCTATGCGCTGGGGGCAGCCCAGGCGTTGGCGCAGCGCGGCGATGTCGACCGGGTCGAGATCGTCACGCGCTTGATCGAAGATGGGATTCTGGGTGCGGCCTATGCGGTCCCGTTCGAGCCGATCACCGAAAAGCTCGCGATCCGTCGCATCGAAACCGCCGATCGGCAATACCTCTGCAAGGGCGCTGCGGCGGCCGATCGTCCCGCTTTCGCCGCGGCGTTGATCGCGCACATCGCGACGCTCGACCGGCGCCCCGATGTGATTCATGCCCATTTCGCCGATGCGGCCGACGTCGCTGCGGCGGTGCGCGATCGTTTCGACATTCCCTTCGTCTACACCGCGCATTCGCTCGGCATCGACAAGGCGAACCATGCGACGGGGCTTAGCGAGGCGATGGCGTCGCGGATCGCCGAGGAGAACCGCGCGATCGCCGCCGCCGATGCGATAATTGCATCGTCGCGCGACGAAGCCGAGCGGCAGCTGATGGCGTATCCCGCGGCGTGCCCCGCAAAGATCCATTGTGTCCCGCCCGGGGCCGGGCTCGCGCATACCACGCCAAGCGATTTGACCCGCGCCCGTGCGTTGATCGCGCCGTTCCTGCGCGATCCCGACAAGCCGATGATCCTCGCGATCGCGCGGCCGGTCGCGAAAAAGAACCTCGGCGGGCTGATCGACCTTTTCGCGGCCGATGCCGGGCTACGCGATCGCGCCAATCTGGTGATTGTCGCGGGTCTGCGCGACGGCCCCCACACGGGCGAGGATGAACAGCGCAGCGTGATCGCGGGCCTGCTGGCCGGACTCGACCGCCACGATCTTTACGGGACGCTGGCGCTGCCCAAGCGGCATACCGCCGACGATGTTGCCGCGCTTTACGCGCTTGCCCGCGAAACGCGGGGCATCTTCGTCAATCCCGCGCTGACCGAACCTTACGGATTGACGCTGACCGAAGCGGCCCTGCACGGGCTGCCGGTGGTGGCGACGTGCCACGGCGGTCCTGCCGACATCGTCGCGCGACTGGGCCACGGCATGGTCGCCGATCCGCGCGATCCCGCGAGCTTCGCGGCTGCGATCACGACATTGCTCGACGACGAGGTGGCATGGGCGCGGGCGTCGAGCGCCGGACGCGTAAATGCGCGGGCGCTCGACTGGCATGGCTATGCGGCGCGGTTCGTCGCGATCGTCGAGGGTCTTGCCACGGTCGCCCCGGCAAAACCGCGCCCCTCGCGGTTATTGCTCTGCGATATCGACAATACGCTGACGGGGTGCACCGTCGGAGCGCTCGGCATGGCGGCGTATCTCGAGGCTGAACCCAATCTCGCCTTCGGTGTCGCGACCGGGCGGTCGCTGCAGGAAGCCGAGCGATTGCTCGGCGAATGGGGGCAACCCGCGCCCGACGTCCTGATCACCTCGGTCGGCGCTGAAATCTACTGGCGTCACGGCGCGCGGCTCGTCGCGGACGCCGACTATGCCGCGCACATCGATCGCGGCTGGGATCCGGCGGCGGTCGATGCGCGCGTCTCGGGTCTTGCAGGCGTCGAGCGCCAGCCGGCGGTCGAGCAACGCCGCCACAAGCGCAGCTATTTCGCCGAGGAGCCCGCGGTGGTCGCTGCCATCCGCAGCGCGGTCGCCGATCTGCCGGTGCGCGTCATCCACAGTCACGGGCGGCTGCTCGACATCGTTCCGACGCGCGCCGGCAAGGGTGCCGCGATGCAATGGACGGCGCTCGCCTTGGGCGTCGCGCCCGATCAGGTCTATGCCGCCGGCGATAGCGGCAACGATCTCGATATGCTCGCGCAGTGCCAGAACGGCATCCTCGTCGCCAATTACAGCACCGAGCTTGCCGAACTGATCGGGCGTCCGACGATCTACCTCGCACGCCGCGCGCATGCCGCCGGCGTCGTCGAAGGTATGCGCGCCTTTGCGATGGCGCGCGCGGCATGACGCGGCCGATCGGCTATTTCGTCCATCATCAGGGGCGCGGCCATGCCGAGCGCGCCGCGGCGATCGTCAATGCCTTGCCCGCTGACCGTCCGGTGGTGCTCTTCTCGGCGCGCGCCGACATCTTCCCGCCGCTTGCTGCGAACGTCACGGTGCGCACGATCCCGTCGCTGTTCGAAGCGGTCGGCGACGAACCGGCCGGTCTGGCAAACGTACCGACGCCCGCGAACCTCCATTGCGCGCCGCTCGGCTGGAAGAGCATCACGCACGCTGTCGCGGTCATCGCTTCGTGGTTCGACACCGCCCAGCCTGCACTGTTCATCACCGACGTATCGGCCGAACTGGCGCAGCTCGCCCGGATCGCATCGGTCCCGTGCATAAGCGTCCTCCAGCACGGCGACCGTAACGATCCGGGGCATATGGCGGCGTATGAATCGGCGCTGGGGATCTTGGCACCCTATGCCCCGTCGCTCGAACAGCCGGGACGGCCGGCGTGGATGCTCGCGAAGACGCACTATGCGCCGGGCGTCGGGGTTGCGGTCGACACGATCGAGCGCGACGCTGCGCGGACTGCGCTTGGCCTGCCGCTCGATGCCGAGATCGTCGTCGTGATCGCCGGGGGCGGGGGTACCGGCACGCCCGCGACCCCGCTCACGCTCGGCGCGCGGGCCGAGCCCGACGTGCTCTGGCTGACGATCGGGTCGGTCGAGCACGAATGGCACGCGACGGCGCCGGGGAACCTCCGGCATCTCGGATGGGTCGATACGCCGGCGCTGTATATCGCGGCGGCGGATCGCGTCGTCTCCTCGGCCGGCAATACCACGGTCCATATGATAGCGGCGGTCGGGCGCCCGTGGATCGTCGTGCCCGAATGGCGCTATTTCGACGAACAGCTGTGGAAAGCGCGGATGCTCGATCACGCCGGCGCGGCGACAATGCTCGAGCATTGGCCGTCGCATGTCGGCGCCTGGACCCGGGCCTGGGCGCACGCTGCGTCGCTCGACCTGTCGCGGCAACGCGCGCTGTACAACGCCAATGCGCCACAGGATGTCGCCGCATGGCTGTCGCGCGTCGCGGAGTCGGCCTGGACGCCGCCCCGGGTCGCGGCATCGCCCGAACTCGCCCCTGTCGATCAGCTCCTTTGTGAAAGCCTGTCATGACCGTCTCGATCTGTACGCTCGCCCATGGTCGCTCGGCGCATTTGGTCAACGTCGTCCGTGCCCTCGATCTGCAGACGCAAACGCCCGACGAGTTGGTGATCGCGGTGATGCAAAGCGAAGCGTATGACTTGCCCGAGACGCGGTTTCCGGTGCGGCAGATCCTGATGGGGGCCGACGGCATCCCGTTGGCATCGGCGCGGAATGCCGCCGCCGAGGCAGCGCACGGTGAGCATCTGATCTTTCTCGACGTCGACTGCATTCCCGAGCCGTCGCTCGTCGCGGACTATGGCACGCAGTTGCGATCGGTCGATGCCGTGCTGATGGGGGAGGTCTTGTACCTGCCGTCGGGCGCCACCGCAGAGGGGCTCGATTTCGACCGGTTCGCCGCGATCGGGGTCAAGCATTCGGACCGGGCGGGGCCACCGGTCGAGGCGCTGGGCGATTGCACCGACTATCGCTGTTTCTGGTCGCTCAACTTCGCGATGCGGCGCGCGACGTTCGTCGCACTCGGCGGCTTCGACGAACGCTATGTCGGTTATGGCGGGGAAGACACCGATTTCGGGCGCGTCGCGATGACCGCGGGCGTGCCGATCAACTGGGTGCGCGGCGCGCGAGTCTATCATCAATACCACCCGCACCACATGCCGCCCGTCCACCATATCGACAGCGTGATCGCCAACGCCGCGCACTTCCGCGACAAATGGGGGCATTTCACGATGGAGCATTGGCTCAAGGCGTTCACGCTGATGGGCTTGATCACGCTGCGCGACGGCGAGCATGTTCGGTTGCGGGAGGTCGGCGAGGACGATCTGGCGCTGACCCGCCAGCAGGCCGACCAGCCCTATGCGAGCACCTCGGTCGTGCTGGCGCAGCTCGAGGCGCGCGCGCCCGCGATCGCGGCGGCATAGGCGGCTTCATACCCGTCGAGCATCGATGTCAGCGAGAACTCGCGTGTCACGCGTTCCCGGCATGCGGCACGCGGAAACGCTCGGGCGCGACCGATAGCCTCGGCAAGTGTCGCCGCGTCGGTCGCGAGCGCGCCGCAATCGCCAACGACTTCGCGCATCGCCCCGCGATCGAGCGCAGCGACGGGGACGCCGCACGCGAGCGCTTCTGCGGCGATCAGGCCGAACGGTTCGTCCCACATCGGGGTCGAGAGCAAGACCGATGCCGCGCCGATCGCATCGACCAACGCCTCACCGCCCAGATGGCCATGATAGACCCGGGCCTCGTCGAGCAGCGGTGCGACGTGATCGGTGAAGTAATCCATGCAGTCGATCGGCCCGATCACGTCCAGGCCTATGCCGGCCAGACGCGCCGCCTCGAGCGCGACTGCGGTGCCCTTGTTCGGCGTTATGCGCCCCGCCCAGACCGCCCGACCGTTGCCGGTCGAGCGGAATTGCCAGCGTGCGGTGTCGATGCCGTTATGGACGACCGAGGCTGTGTCGGGCGGGGTGGTCCACCACGTGGCCAGATGCGCCCGAGACGTGGTCGTCTGAAGCATCCAGGCTGCAATATTGGCCGCGATCGAGTCGGCGAGGCCCGCGAAAGGAGGAACGTGGAGCGACGTCACCATCGGTTTGCGATCGCGCTTGGCGAGGACGTGCAACGTCGGGTGCATCGTGTTGTTGTGAACGATATCGAAGTCCCCTCCGGCGATCTCGTCCCAGGCGTGACCGAAGGCGACGTCTTGGAATGCGGTGAGGTCGCGTGTTCCGTGCCATTGCGCCCACGGCAGCACGGCCTCGTAATGGCGTTCGGCGATGGGGTGAAGCGGCAGCGCGGGGTCGCTGTCGCCGCTGGCGAACAGCGTGACCTCATGGCCGCGTGCGACCAGCGCTGTGACGAGCTGATGACAATGCGCTTCCATGCCGCCCATGAACGGCATTGCAATCGGATGACGAAGATGCGCGATAACGGCGATCCGCAAGGGCGCACGTCCGTGAATGGCGGCATGTTGTGCGTCGATGGGCTCGGAGATGGTCATCAGGTCGAAACACCCCAATCGAGCTTTGGTGCCCACCACCGTAGCTGACAGCCGAGCCCCTCCTCGCCGGAAATAAAGCCCGTGCGATTGCCGCCGACGGCGTCGATACCGCGTTGATGGTTTGAAACCTGAAGTGGATAAAACGATGACGAACCCTCTGCTCGACACGCTGGACCTGCCGCGTTTCGGCGATATCCGGCCGGAGCACGTTGCGCCCGCGCTCGACAAGGTCATCGCCGACCATCGCGCGGTGGTTGAGCGGATCGTTGCGACGCAGCCGCGCAGCTTTGCCGAGGCATGGTTGCCGCTCGAGCGTGCGGACACTGCGATCACGGCGGTCTGGTCGGCGGTTTCGCACCTGCACGCTGTCGCCGACACGCCCGAACTGCGCGCCGCTTTCGTGGCCGGGCAGGAAAGGTTGGTCGAAAACAGCCTGCAGGTGATGCAGAACCAAGCGGTGTATGCGGTGCTGGTCGCGCTCACCACAACATCGGAATTCGCGGCGCTGGCAGACCCTGATCGCGCCGCCGTCGAGCACAGGATCCGCGATTTCGCCTTGGCAGGCGTCGCGTTGGAGGCAGCGGAGCGCGCGCGCTTTGCGGCGATCTCGGTCGAATTGTCGCACCTGTCGACCGCATTCGGCAACGCCGTGCTCGATGCGACCGACGCCTGGTTCGAGCATGTCGAGGATGCGGCCGTGTTGGCCGGCATTTCGGAGGCCGACACGGCGATGTTCGCCGCCGCGGCCGCCGCGCGCGGGCTGCCTGGATGGGTCGTGACGCTCCAGATGCCGAGCGTGAACGCCGTCCTGACGTTTGCCGAGGACCGCGGCCTGCGCGAGCGGGTGTATACCGCATTTGGCACGCGCGCATCGGATCAGGGACCGCATGCGGACCAGTTCGACAATTCGGGCCGGATCGCGGGGATCCTAGACCTGCGGCGCGAGGGTGCGCGGTTGCTCGGCTTCACCGATCCGGTCGCGTGGTCGCTGGCCACCAAGATGGCACCCGACGCCGGCGCGGTGCTGGCTTTTCTCCGCGATCTCGGCCGCCGGGCGAAGCCTGCCGCGACCCGCGAATATGCCGAGCTGGCGGAGTACGCCGCCGACCATCTGGGAATCGCGGCGCTTCAACCCTGGGATCTGGCCTATGTCTCGGATCGGCTGCGCGCCGCGCGCTATGCCGTCGACGAGCAGGCGGTGCGCGCTTATTTTCCGGTCGAACGCGTCATCGCCGGCTGGCAGCGGCTGCTCGATCGTCTGTTCGGCATCCGCATGATCGCGCGCGCCGACGTGCCCGTCTATCATCCCGATGCCTGCTATTACGACGTGACGGACGAGGATGGCGCAGTCATCGCCGGCATCTATGTCGACTTGCACGCTCGCAGCGGCAAGCGCGGCGGCGCGTGGATGGCGCAGGCGCGTCCGCGGCTGAAGGATGGCAACAGCCGACAGGTGCCGGTTGCCTATCTCGTCTGCAACTTTGCACCGAAAACCGAAGCAAGCCCCTCGCTGCTCAGCCACCGGGAAGTCGTCACCTTCCTGCACGAGACCGGGCATTGCCTGCACCATTTGTTCACCCGCGTCGATCGTCCCAGCATCGCCGGCACCAACGGGTTCGAATGGGACGCGATCGAGCTGCCGAGCCAGTTGATGGAGGATTTCGCCTGGGACCGCGACGTGCTGAGCGGCATGTCGGGCCATCACCAAACCGGTGCGCCGTTGCCAGACGGGGTGTTCGACACGCTGGTGGCGGCGCGCCGGTTCCTGTCCGGCATGTTCGTCGTCCGCCAGGTGGAATTCGCGCTGTTCGACCTGCTGCTGCATCTGGGCACGCTGGGCAGCGACCCGATGGAGGTGATCGAGGCCGTGCGCGACGAGGTCGCGGTGGTCCGCCCACCGGCATGGCACCGCTTCCCGCACGGCTTCACCCATATCTTCGCCGGCGGCTATGCATCGGGCTATTACAGCTATCTGTGGGCGGAAGTGCTTGCGGCGGACGGGTTCCAGCGTTTTGCGGAGGCAGGATTGGTCGACCGCGCCACCGCCGCTCTGTTTCGCGAAGAGGTGCTTTCGCGCGGTGCGAGTCGTCCAGCCGCAGACAGCTTCCGCGCCTTCCGCGGTCGCGATGCGGACCCGCAGGCAATCCTCGTCCGCCATGGCCTGGCGATGCACACCGACGGCTGATCGCAAGGTTGCCGATCGGCGGATCGGCTACGCTCGAGAAACTCAGCAAGGCCGCGGTCGAGAGCTATTTCTCTTGAGCGGGAACGCGATGCGCGCGGCATCGCGCGCTCGCCGTATTACACGGGCTTACAGATTGCACTGCGTGACAGCCCCTTCACCCAACGCAGCAGCATCAAGGGGATGGCGGGAACGCATGTGCGGGGCAATCTCGTAGGGGTGAACGCCAAGATGGGCCAAAGCCCGTATTGGGAGTCCGCTGTCACTATGGGAAGGCGACGCAGCGTCGGAGCGCAGCGATACCAACTCGCAAGAGGCGGTATGCGCTGACTTCAGGCGCGACACCGGCCCAGCCAAAGGATTCCATAATGACCGATCCACGCCACGATATCGTCGATACCGCCGTTGCTGCGGGTTCCTTCTCGACCCTGGTCGCCGCAGTGACTGCCGCAGGCCTTGTCGAGACGCTGAAAGGGGCCGGCCCCTTCACCGTGTTCGCGCCGTCGGACGACGCGTTCGCAGCCCTGCCCGCAGGGACCGTCGAGACGCTCGTCAAGCCCGAGAACAAGGACCAGCTGACCGCGATCCTCCTCCTCCACGTCATTCCCGGCAAGGTGATGGCGGCTGATGTCGCCGGCCAGGTGCTCGACCCGGCCACTGCCGGCGGTGCGACCGTCCATGTCGATGGAACGAATGGCGTGACCGTCGACGGCGCGAAGGTCGTCACCGCCGACATCGAGTGCACGAATGGCGTGATTCACGTCATCGACGCCGTGATCTTGCCCAAGGCCTGACCGTCGACACCGGCGGCGCTTGGTCTTTATAGCGCCGCCGGTGTCATACGTCGTGCCTATCGGACGGGAACTCGAATGAAGATCGCCATCGTCGGCGCAGGGATCGCAGGAGCGTCCTGCGCTGAAACGCTGCAGGCCCGCGGCCACACCGTCCTGATGTTCGACAAAGGGCGCGGGCCCGGCGGGCGGATGGCGACGCGGCGCGCGCCGGGACCCGACGGCGACGTCGCCTTTGACCACGGCGCGCAATATTTCACGGCACGCGACTCCGCCTTTGCCGCGCAAGTCGCGCAGTGGGCCACCGCGAACGTCACGGCGGCATGGCCGAGCGCGGGCGACGATGCCTGGGTCGGAACGCCCGGGATGAGCGCGGTGGTCAAGGCCATCGCAGAACGGTTGGACGTCCACTGGACCACCAAGGTCGACACGATCCGCCAGGACGGCGCGTTCTGGAAGCTCGACCCTGCTTCGGACATGGCGTTCGACGCGGTCGTGATCGCGACGCCTGCCGAGCAGGCAGCACCGCTGCTGGTCGCGCATGATCCCGCGATGGCGGCGATGGCGCAGGCGTGCCCGTCGGCACCGTGCTGGACCGCGATGGTGGCGTTCGACGAACCGATCGCGATAGCAACCGACATTCTGCGCGACACCGGCATCCTTGGCTGGGCGGCCCGCAACAGCGCCAAGCCCGGACGCGGCGCTGGGGAAGCCTGGGTGCTCCAGGCGACGCCGGACTGGTCCCGCCTACATCTCGAGGATGCGGCCGAGAGCGTCGTAGATGCTTTGCTCGCCGCGCTGGCGGACCAAGCCACGCGCGCACTGCCCCCGCCCACCGTCCGGATCGGTCACCGCTGGCGCTATGCGCGCGTCAAGGCGACACAGCACGGGGCGCTGTGGAATCCCGCCAAGCGCATCGGCGCGGTCGGCGACTGGCTGGTCGCGCCGCGGATCGAAAGCGCGTGGCTGTCCGGCCGGATGCTCGCCGACCGGATCGGCCCAGCCTAGCGCGCCGCCGGGACGCCCGCGACGATCGCCGGATCGATCGCGTAATCGCGCGCGATCTCGCGTGCGGTCATCTTCGCGGACATCATCACCGACGGCGTCCCGCCGCCCGGCTGCGTGCCCTGGCCGACGAGATAGAGGTTGGTGATGTCCTCACTGCGATTGTGCGGGCGGAAGAAAGCCGTCTGCGTCAACCGCGGCTCGACCCCGAAGCCGTTGCCGGCATACGCGCCGAGCACTTGCTCGAAATAGTCGGGCGTGACGAAGCTCTGATAGACCAGCCGCTCGCCGAGGTCGGGGATGTAGCCGCGCTCGTCGAGGAAGGTCAGCACCTTCTGCGCGAAGGCCTCGCCCACCACGTCCCAGTCGACATCGCCGAGCGTGTTGGGGACGGGGATCAGCGTGTAGGCCGCGTGATGCCCTGGCGGCGCGAGGCTGGGGTCGGTCATCGTCGGGATGTGGAGATATTGCGAGAAGTCTTCCGCGAGGATCTTGCGCTCGAAAATGTCGGTCAGTAGTTCCTCGTAGCGCGGGCCGAGGATGATGTTGTGGTGGCGCAAATCGGGATCGCCGTCGCGCTTCTGATAGCCGAAATAGATCACCATCAGCGACATGCTTTGCTTGCGGAACTTGACCACCGCGTCGCGATTGATCCGCCGATGCGCCTTGTCGATCAGCTTGAGATAGGTCGTCGCATAATCGCCGTTCGACACGACGAGATCGGTAGCGAGCCGCTCGCCCGACGCCAGCGTCACGCCCGTCGCGACGCGCTTGCTGCCGCGCTTCTCGACGTCGATCCGCGCAACCTCGGCGTTGAGCTGCACCGTGCCGCCAAGTTCCTCGAACTTGGTTACCATCGCCTTCACCAGCGCGCCGGTGCCGCCCATCGCGAAATGCACGCCCCAGGTCTTTTCGACGAAGTGGATCATCGCATAGATGGCGGGCACCTTAAGCGGGTTGCCGCCGATCAGCAGCGGCTCGAAGCTAAACACCTGCCGCATCTTGTCGCTCTTGAAATATTTGCTGATGAGCGAGAACAGCGGCTGGACCGCACCGAGCTTGAGCAGGTCGGGCACGACGCCGAGCATCGAGCCAAGGCTGCCGAAATAAGTGTAGCCGAGCTCGAGGAAGCCACGCTGGAAGATCGCACGCGCGGCTTCGTGGAAGCGTTCGTAGCCGTCGAGATCCTCGGGCGCGAGCTGGGCGATCTGCGCGCGGACGTTGACCGGGTCGGCGTCGTAATCGAAGAAAGTGCCGTCGTCGAAATAGATCCGGTAGAAGGGCAGGACGGGGACGATCTCGAGATAGCGACTGGTGTTGGGCCCACCGCTGACACCTTCGAGAATCCGCTTTTCGGCAAGTACTTCGGCGGGAAAGTCGGGTTGCGCCAGCATCGCGTGATCGCGCTCAAGCGAGAACAGTTCCTCGATGAAATGCGGCACGGTCAGCACGGTCGGCCCCATGTCGAAGGTGAAGCCCTCGGCGCGCCTAACATACGCGCGGCCCCCGACATCATCGAGCTGTTCGACGATCCTGGTGTCGAAGCCGAGGCTCTGCAAGCGGATCGCGCACGCGATGCCGCCAATGCCGGAGCCAATTACGATCGCAGTACGACGAGTCATGGGGTCGATGTCTTTTCGTGAGAGTAAGGCACGGCGATAAGCCGTCTTTCGATCCAGCGCGAGAGCAACAGATGCGGCACCGCCACCGACGCTAGCAGTTGAAACGCCTGCGCGACCAGGCTCGCGTCGACGCGGGACGGAACGAAGCCACGCAGGCACCACCAGCCAAGGATCGCGAGGCCGGAGAGCAAAGCGCCAGTCCCGATCCAGCGCCCTAGTGTCATGTCATGTAAGGCCGAACGGGTCTGCGCCAAGTGCCGCGGCGAATGGAGGAAGACGAAAAACAGCGCGAAGCCCGTGACGGGCGGGAGGATGACAAGCAGGACAAGGCACAGACTCATCGCCGCAGCCCAGTGGCGGCTGCCATCGCGCCACGCAAGCGCGACGCCGACCGCGGTGACGAGCAGCGCGACCGGCGCTGCGGCGGTGATGATTTGCGCAATGACCGCCGCGCGCGGATCGCTCATCGCGGCGAACAGCGCCGACACCTCGGCGGGATGACCAAGCGTCGCCGCCGCGATCACCGCGGCGCCCGCGGCAAACCGCAGCAGCGGTTCTTCGAGCATCGGCCAATCCTCGCCGAAATGGACCGACGCGACCGCCAGGAACACCACAAGAGCGACCAGCGGCAGCGTCATCCACAGCGCGACCATCAGCACGGCGATCGCCACATATCCGCCGACCGCGAGCCAGAGCCCCGAACGGTCGAGTGCGACCGATCGACGCAACAGCGCGATGTCATAGGCCCCGTGCGGGAGCCCGCCCGCGATAAAGACCAGCGCGGCGGCGGTTTGCGTGAGCGGAACGCCCATCAGCGTCATCCCGATCAGTCCGGCCGCCGCGATCCAATAGGCTGGATACACGACATCGCCGCGCCCGGGAGGGGCACGGCGAACCGATGGCGGGTGCGGGTAGGCAAGCGCCGTCATGCGATCAGGCAGCATAGCCCTTATGCCCGTCGGCTTCGGCTTCCGACTTGCGGACCGCGATCAGGAAAATCAGGATGCCGAGGCCGGCCTTGGCGACGATATCGGCGATCGTATACCCGATCTGGATCGTCGTGGTGACGTTGCCGCCGGTCAGCCCGGCATACGGTGCCATGTAGACGATCGGGTAGAAACCCCACGATGCGAAGGTCAGCAGGCGCGCCTTGCGAACCAGACCTTGTGCGCTGGCAGGCTGCTGCTTGATCGAGGCGCCGAGGCCGCTGAACAATTCCCACACGATGTAGACGAACGGGATCGCCGACAGCGTCCCCCAGATCGCGCGGGTCGGGATGTCGCTGGCGATCTCACCGGGATAGCCGAGGATGATCATCAGCGCCGCCGCCGAGCCGAGGCGGATCGCCTTGGACGACGTCTCCTCGCGCGACAGCCGCATCACGAGCACGAGTTCGATCAGCAGCAGCGGCACGGTCAACAGCCAGTCGACGTAGCGATACGCATCGTTGAACGCGTAGCCCGTCGCGGTGACGATGCCGTCCTTGAAGGTATAGGCTTCGTTCCAGCTCTCGAAGATCCGGAAATAGTGATAGGCGGCGATTCCGGTGACGAGCCCCGAAATGGTCAGCGCGGTGCGATAGGCCGGCGCGACTTGCCCGCGGCTGAGCCAGAGGAATGCGGTCGCGGCGCCCATCGCCGCGAAGGTGAACGAGAACGCATTGTAGACGAGCGAGAATTGAAAGGGCGTGACGATATCCATCGGAATCTCCGTCGCAAGGGTACGCGGCACGGATGCGCCGGGCAGGGGGGGATTCAGGATGCCGCTCAGTCGTGGCGGAGCGCCCCTTCATCTCCAGATTTGTCGCCACAGCAGCACCACACGGGCGAGGGTAACCCTGACCGCACACCGAATGGCTGAACGGGTGCGGCAATGCCGCTGTGGCAACCCCACTTTCCTAGAATGAGCCGGTAGCGGCGGCGATACGGGCTTTGTGCCGTACCGGGGTAACGCGGTATTACAGGCCAGCCTCGACAGCGAGGCGGATAAGGTCTGCGGTCGTGTTCAACCCCAGGCGATCCATCAGAATGGCACGGTGCATCTTGACCGTCTTTTCGGCCAGATTGAGTTCGGCCGCGATCTGCTTGTTGAGCAGGCCGTTCGCGACGAGCTTGAGCACCTGGCCCTGCCGCGGCGACAGCGCCTTGACCATTTCCGCCGCGCGGATACGGCGCATGCTCGATGGGCTTGCCGCGCCGGCGTCGATCTCGAGTTGCGATCCGAGGAAATACAGCAACGCGTCCTGCTCGTCATAGATCGGCGCGACGAGCACGGCATTGCGGAATGGCTGGCCGCTGCGCTTGTAGTTGAGGATTTCGACGAGCACGGGGCGATGCTCGCGGACCCCGCGCCGGATTTCCTCGGTCAGCCAGGGTTCGGTCGCGGGGCCAGAGAGGAAACGGCAGTTCCGTCCGACGACGAGGTCTGCCGGATATCCGGTCAAATCGCAGAACGCATCGTTGCAGGCGACGATCGGATTGTCGGGCAATCGCGGATCACTGATCACCGACGGAATCGGGCTATCTTTGACAAGACGGATGTGGCGGTTCGGGGCAGACGGGAGTTCCAACGTTTGTGCCATACCGAGTGTGCGCCCATTTCCTGTGGGCTGTTCTACCGCCGACAGGAGGATAAGCCACGCACTTTGTGCCCTATCTCGGGCCATTTTCCGATCACACTGATCGGAGCGATCATTCGACGCGATTTCCCTGATGTCGTCAGCCATTCTCGGCCCGATGCAGGATTTTCAGAGCTCCGGATCGTCATCCGCGGACCGAGGCTGCCTCGGGGGGCAGCCCACGGCAACGAACCCGCCGCAGACCCGCGCGATCATGCGATCCTGACACGCAAAATCCGTGTTCGGGGCTCCGCGCGATAGGACGAGACTAGCAGCCCGTGCGAGCTTCGACGGATGCAAGCATGCGGCGGGGATTACGCGGATTCTACGCGTTTGCCGCCCAAACAGTCTCGCGCCTTTATGCGCGCAGTCGCTATTTGGCTTCCTGCAAGGACATCCGCTCTCGAGCGTCGCTGCGGCGGTATCGGTTTCTGGGATGATCCGCATGAGGAAGTCGAGACATGACAGCATCACTCAACCCGGAGCCCGACCAAGCGCGCCCGGTTTTGAAAGTTGGACAGGATCGCGCCGGCCATTGGCTGGTGCAGGATAGCGGCGGCGCGCTCGAAGGCCGCTTCGTGTCGCGTGCCGCGGCGATCGGTTTTGCGCGCAGCGAGCTGCATGCCTTTGCGGGCGCCGTGATCGTGATGGCGGCGTCTCCGCTGGTCGCGACGATTTCCTTTGCGCCGGTTCAGCCGTGGGAAACCGCGCGCGATCATCGGAAGGCCGCCTGATGCGCCCGATCTCCCGCCGCAATGCGCTTTCGGGTGCACAGCAATGACCTATGCTGCCGAACATACGATCGATGGCCCGTCCTGCCTTCACCGCGGTACCCGCAAACGCATCGTCGCTGCCCCGCGCCGCCCGCGCTGCCGCGACACGCGCTGGCCCGAAGTTGCAGCGACGCTCGCCGCCTTGCGCGCCGCCAAGCGCTGCAGCGTGCGGATCGTCGATGTCGATTGCGGGGCGGGGACGCTGCTGCTGTGCGCGGTGCGGTTCGCGCGCGCGCTCGGCTTCACCGCGATCGAGGCGCGCGGCATCGACGCCGCCCCGACGCTGATCGGGCGCGCCAGGGTTGCCGCCGCGGCAGTCCGCGACCCGGCGATCGGAATCGTCTTCGAACGCGGTGATCCCGTTGCGGCGTTAGGCGCGGAATGCGATTTTCCGGCCGACATCGTGCTGTGGCACGGATGCGGCGGGGCCCATGGCGACGCTGCAATCCGCGCCGAGCGGACCGCGCTTTGTGCCGGCCATGCCGTGATCGTGGATCACCCGGCGGCACGGTGCGCGGCGTGACGCAGCGCGATCTCCTCTGGCGTGGGCTCGGCGTCGCGCTGGTCGTCGTCGCCACCAGCGTCCGGGTGGCGGATGGCGATGGCACGCACGCGGCGGCGAGCCTCGTCGCGTTCATCCTGACGCTCACCGGGCTCGTCCTGATCGTCCAGGGCAAGCGCGTCCCCGCTGCGCTCCGCGTCGAGCGCAGCCGACACCGCCTGCTCGCGCAGGCGATCCGCGTCCGACGCCACAAGCGGACCGACGACGGCAACGCTTGATCCACGCGTCTCCACACGATCCTTCCCGGAACGGACTCCTATGCCTTTTCCTTTCGACTGTCGTGACGGCGTCCTCCATGTCGAGGACGTCGCGCTGCCGGCGATCGCCGCCGCGGTCGGCACCCCGGCCTACGTCTATTCGACCGCCGCGCTCCGCACCTCCGCGCGCGCGTTCCGCGCCGGGCTGGCGTCCGTGCCGCGCAAGCAGCTTGCCTTCGCAGTGAAGGCCAATCCCAACCTCGCCGTGCTGAAGCTGCTCGCCGCAGAAGGTTATGGCGCCGATATCGTTTCGGCGGGCGAGATGCTGCATGCACGCGCCGCAGGAATGCCGGCTGAGAGCATCGTCTTTTCGGGGGTGGGGAAATCCCGTCGTGAACTCGCCGCCGCGCTCGACGCCGGGATCGGGCAGTTCAACCTCGAACTCGAAGCGGAAGGCGTGGTCCTCGCCGCGATGGCGGCAGCGCGCGGCGTGCGCGCCTCCGCGGTGCTGCGCGTGAACCCTGATGTCGACGCGGGCACCCACGCGAAGATCTCGACCGGCCGCAAGCAGAACAAGTTCGGTGTTGCGCTGGACGATGCGGCGGCGATCTATGCGCGTCTCGCCGGGCGCGACGGGCTCGATTTGCGCGGAATCGCGATCCATATCGGCAGCCAGCTGTCGGATCTTGCGCCGCTCGAAGCCGCTTACGCGCGCGTCGGCGCGCTCGTGGCGCGGCTGCGCGCGGCGGGGCACACGATCACGCACGTCGATCTCGGGGGAGGTCTTGGCTTGTCATACCGGCCGGGCGAGCAAATGCCGAGCCCGGCGGCGTACGGCGCGATGGTGGCGCGCGTGACGCGCGGCTGGGATGTGACGCTGCTGTTCGAGCCTGGCCGCTTCATCGCCGGCGACGCGGGCGTGCTGCTAACGGAAGTGCTGTGGGTGAAGCCGGGCGCGGTCGACCCCTATGTCATCGTCGACGCTGCGATGAACGATCTTGCGCGGCCCGCGCTCTATGACGCGTTCCACGACTTTGTAGCGGTCCGGCCGAGCGGGCAGCGGATGACCGCCAACATTGCCGGCCCGGTCTGCGAAAGTGGTGACACCTTCGCGATGGGGCGCGAGATCGATGCGGTGGCGTCGGGCGACCTCGCCGTGTTTCGCACCGCCGGGGCGTATGGCGCGACGATGGCGTCGACCTACAATTGCCGCGCACTGGTGCCCGAAGTGCTCGTCGATGGCGATCGCTTCGCGGTCGTCGCCGACCGGATCGCGCCCGAGGCGATGCTCGCCGCACAGCATATCCCGCACTGGATGGCGGAGGTCGAGGCGGCCCCGCGCAAGGCCGCCTGACGCCCCGCTACGGGGCGAGCGCTGGGGGCGGCTCGTGGACCGCGATCTCGTCGAAGCGCATCCAGCGATAGATCAGGAAGCTGATGATCCAGGCGCTCGCGAACAGGCCGATGATCCAGAAGCCGAGCAGATTGAGGTGGCTGCCGAGCCCGTTCGCCACGTCCCAGATCCCGCCCGACAGGCTGAGCTTGTCGGCGAGCAAGGCGGCGGTCTCGATCCCGCCGATCATCACCGCGACCAGCGCCGAGACCGCGGTGATCGTCACGTTATAATAGAGTTTGCGGATCGGCCGGACGAACGCCCATTCATAGGCGCCGAGCATGAGGATGGCGTCGGCGGTATCGACCAGCGCCATCCCGACCGCGAACAGCGCCGGGAACACCAGCACCGCGGCAAACGAGAAACCGTGTGCCGCCTGTGCGGTCGAGAGGCCGAGGATCGCCACTTCGGTCGCGGTGTCGAAGCCCAGGCCGAAGAGGAAACCGAGCGGCGCCATGTGCCACGGCCGCGTGATCAACCGGAACAACGGCCGGAACAGGCGCGAGAGGGGCCCCTTGCCGGCGAGCAGCACGTCGAGATCGTCGGCGTCGTAGCTCCCGCCGTCGCGGACGTGGCGGAAGGTCCTCCAGACCGAGCAGAGGATGACGAGGTTGATCGCCGCGATCGCGAACAGGAAGCCGGCGGAGAATATCGTCGCGATGACGCCCCCCGCGGCCTTGAGCGTCTCGAACTGCGCGAGCGCGTTGGCGGTGGCGGCGATCGCGACCGAGGCGATCAGGATCACCGCGCTGTGCCCGATCGCGAACCACAGGCCGACGCTGATCGGCCGCGTGCCGTCCTGCATCAGCTTGCGCGTGACGTTGTCGATCGCGGCGATGTGATCGGCATCGACCGCGTGGCGCAGCCCCAGCGTCCAGGCGAGCAGCGCGGTGCCGAGCATGGCAGGGGCGGCGTGGAACAGGCTGCCGGCCCAGATCCACGCGCCGATATTCGCCGCGAGAAGCAGCGCGAACAGCGCGATGATGCGCGCCCGCAAACGCCGTTTGCGGCTTGGCTGGAGCGCGGTCATCGGGCCGCCCGCTGCGCGCTGGAGTGATGCGCGGCCGGTACCCGATCCGCGCAGAACGATCGAAATCGCATGAAAAGTCCCCCGGCGTCGGACGAAACCGGCGGGCCTTCCGTATCGACGGCGACAGTCGTGCCGCCCGGACGCCATCGCGACCGGCACGCCTGCTCGTGCGGCCCCCCGCACTTTCGTCGCTCGACGGACTTCACCGTGCCGCGGCCATCCCCTGGACCAAGGCAAGAGCGACCCACGCCGGCAGGTCTCCTGGCTCACGGGTCACCGCCACGCTGCACGGCCTTCCCAGGGCGATCACGCAAGCGTGTCCGGCCCAGTGGCTGCCCCCGTCGCACAGACGCGGGCGATGTGCAGCGCGCTCGCCGCTTACAGTTGCAGGGACAGCCTCGGCTTCGGGGCAACCCCTCACCGCGTTCCCTTTTAAATCCCTCGCGGGACACCAGCGCAGTCACGAGACGGGCGATCCTGGGGACCGTTCGCCTCGATGGATGGCGTATCGAAACGACCGCGCGCGGGCAAGCGCGAATCGTCAGCGCTCGAAGAGGCGATCGGCGAGCGGTTCGCGCGCTTGCCAGTCGCGGCGTTCGAGCTCGGGAATGTCGGAGGGGGCGAGCGGCGTGCCGAGGCACAGCAGGGCGACGAACGACCAAGTCGCCGGCACGTCAAGCAGCGCCGTCACCGCCTCTGCATCGAGGATCGACACCCAGCCGAGACCGTAGCCGCGCGCGTGCGCCGCGAGCCAGAGCGTATGGATCGCGGTGACCGTGGAGTCGCGCAACGTCGCGGCGATCGTCGCGCGGCCAAGGCCGTGGCCGGCCAGTGGATCGAGCGCGTTGAACACCGCCAGGATCTCGGGGGCCTCGCGCAGGCCGTGGAGCTTCAGCGTGGAATAGTGCGCGCGGCGCGCCGGATCGACGAGGCGATCGGCCGCGGCGTGGCTGGCCGTATCGACATGCTCGGCAAGACGGTCGCGCAACGCCGGTGAACGGATGCGGATGATCCGCCAGGGCTGCGCATTGCCGACCGACGGCGCAAAGGCGACCGTCGCGATCAGGTCCTGCAGATCGCGTTCGGGGATCGGCCGCGTATCGAAATGCCGGACGTCGCGCCGCCAGCGGAACAGGTCATCCAGTCGCGCGACGAACGCGGCATCGAAGACCGGTGGCGTCATGGCGGTGCTGTCCGGCGCAGCAGATAGATGTCCATGATCCAGCCATGCTCGGCGCGCAACGCCGCGCGGCGCTCCACGATCTCCTCGGCAACGTCGCCAAGCGAGCCGGCGATCAGCGCCTCGTGTGGCATGCCGAGATAGGCGCCCCACCAGATCGCGGCACACTCCGGCGCCAGCGTGGTGAAGCCGCAATCACCGTCGAGCATCACCGCGACGCTGTCGGCCGCCTCGGGCCAGCCATGCTCGCGCAGCCGGCGACCGGTGGTGATGACCACCGGCGCGCCGAGCGTGTTGAGCGGGATCGCATGCGCGGCAGTCAGCGCCTGCAGGCTGGTGATGCCGGGGATGAGCTGGACACGCAGCGCCATGCCGTCCGCCCGCAGCCGCTCGGCGATGCGCAGCGTGCTGTCGTAGAGCGAGGGATCGCCCCAGACGAGCAACGCGAGCCGACCGCCCTGCGGCAGGTGCTCGGCGATCTGTGTCGCCCAGGTCGCGGCGATCGCATCGTGCCAGTCGCCCACGGCTGCAAGGTATTCACCAGTCGCGTCACGAATCGGCAGGTCGAACTCGACGATCCGAACCGGCCGCGTTAGCGCGGTGGCGCAGAGTGTGCGGCGCAGGTCGATCAAGTCCGACTTGGCGTCGCCCTTGCGCGGCAGCAGGATCAGGTCGGCGGCGTTCATCGCCGCCTCGGCCTGGCGCGTGAGGTGATCGGGATTGCCCGTGCCGATGCCGATCAGATCGAGGTCGATCATGGCGCCTCTTCCTCCATCAGCGGGCCATAGAGGATCAGCGCCGGCGCCGTGCCGATGTCGGTCGCGAGGCTTTCCGCCAGCTCGCTGATCGTCGAGCGGAGCAGCCGCTGATCGGGATGCCCGACATTTTCCGCGAGCAGGGCGGGGGTGGTCGGCGGCAGGCCGTGCTCGACGAGGCGCGCGACGAGCGCGGCGAAGGTGCGTTTGGGCATGAAGATCACCGTGGTCGCCTCGGCATCGGCGAGTGCGGCCATGTTGAGCGCGCCGGGCAAGCCGCCGGTGATGTCGTGCCCGGTGACGAACTGCACCCGCCGCGCGCTGAGCCGGCGAGTCAGCGGGATCGCGGCGGCGGCGGCCGCGGCCGAAGCGGAGGTGACGCCGGGGACGATCTCGAACGCGATCCCCGCGGCGCGAAGTGCGACGATCTCTTCCTCGAGCCGCCCGAAGATTGCCGGGTCGCCCGACTTGAGCCGGACGACGCGCGCGCCGGTCGCGGCATGATCGACCAGCAATTGCGAGACATGCGCCTGGCTCGGCGAGGCGCGCCCGGCGCGCTTGCCGACCGCAACGAGCTCGGCGCCGGGGCGGATATGGCCTAGAAGCGGGCCTGACGAGAGATCGTCGAACAGCACGACATCGGCCGCCTGCAGCCGCGCGACGGCTTTGAGCGTCAGCAGTTCGGGATCGCCCGGGCCCGATCCGACGAAGGAGACGAAGCCGCTCACTGTGCGGGCGCGATCAGGTGGAAGAAGGTGCCCGAGACCCGCCCGCGATACGATCCGGATTCGGCGACGGCCGTGCCCTCGGCATCGACGACATGCGCGAGTGCGGCGTCGGGCTGATCGAGGATCGTCGAATAATGGAATTCGTGGCCACGCAGCGCCGTGCCGCCGGGCAGCCCCGCCATCGGTGCGAGCAGCGTGGCATGGCGATAGCCGAGATGCATTTTGCGTTTCGCATAGCTCGTCACGAGCCCGAGCAGCCCCGCCATCCGGTGGCTGGTCCCGTCGGCATCGATCAGCGCCTCGCCGAGTGCCATATAGCCGCCGCACTCGCCATGGATCGCGCGGGTGCGGGCATGCTCGGCGAGGCCGGCTTGGAAGGTCGAAGCGGCGGCGAGGCGACCGGCGTGGAGCTCGGGGTAGCCGCCGGGCAGCCAGACGAGGTCTGCGCTGGCGTTGGGCGCCTCGTCGGCGAGTGGCGAGAAGGGCAGGATCTCCGCGCCCGCGTTACGCCACGCATCGAGGATATGCGGGTAAGTAAATGAGAACGCAGCGTCCTGTGCGAGCGCGATGCGCTGTGCGGGGGGTGCGAAACGCCATTCTTCGGACGCGATGTGAGGTTTAGCTGATGCGGCCTCGCGCAATGCGGCGAGGTCGACATGCTCGCGCAGGAAGGTCGCGTACTGTGCGATGCGCGCGTCGAGATCGGCATGTTCGCCGGCCTGCACCAAACCCAGATGCCGTTCGGGGAGCGTGAGGTCGCTCCGCCGCGGCAGCGCGCCGAACACGCGGATGCCTGCCGCCGCCATCCCGCTGCGCGCGAGCCGGTCGTGGCGCGGGCTCGCCACGCGGTTGAGGATCACGCCCGCGATCCGCAGATCGGGATCGTAGCGCGCGAAGCCGAGCGCGGTCGCGGCGGCGGATTGTGCCTGGCCCGACACGTCGATGACGAGCACGACTGGCCATCCCATCCGCCGCGCTATGTCGGCGCTGGCGCCGTTGCCCGTCGCGCCCGCCGCCGCGACGCCGTCGAACAGCCCCATCGATCCCTCGGCCAGCACGAGATCGGCGTCGCGCGCGCTGGCGGCGAGGCTGTGGAGCATCGGCTCGGGCATCGCCCAACTGTCGAGGTTGAACGATCGCCGGCCGCTTGCCGCATGGTGGAAGGCGGGGTCGATATAATCTGGGCCGCTTTTGAACGGCTGGACGCTCAAGCCGTCGTCGCTAAGCGCGCGGAGCAGGCCGAGCATCACCGTGGTCTTGCCGGTGCCCGAGGCGGGCGCGGCGATCATCAGGCCGGGGGTCATGTCGCGGACTCGCTGAAGGGGGAGGTGGCGCTCTGCGGGCGGAAGCGGCGGTCGTAGCCGGGGGCGTAGAGGCTGCTTTCGATGAAATCGTCCGCGGCGAGCACGCGGCCGACGAGGATCAGCGCAGTGCGTTCGGGGCCGTCCGCCGCAGCAGTCGCGATCGTCGCGAGCGTCGCGCGGACGATCCGCTCGTCGGGCCAGCTCGCGCGCCACACGATCGCGACCGGGCACTCCGGCCCGTAAGCGGGGATGAGGTCGGCGACGACGCGATCGAGCGCGTGGATCGACAAATGGATCGCGAGCGTCGCGCCGGTGGTGGCGAAGGTGGTAAGGCGCTCGGCGGGCGGCATCGTGCTCGCGCGGCCCGGGGTGCGCGTCAGCACGACCGATTGCGTCAGGCCGGGCAGCGTCAGCTCGGCCTCGAGCGCGGCGGCGGCGGCGGCGAAGGCGGGGACGCCCGGCGTGATCGTGAACGGAATGTCGAGCGCACGCAGGCGGCGGAGTTGCTCGCCCATCGCCGACCAGATCGAGAGATCGCCCGAATGGAGCCGCGCGACGTCCTGGCCCGCCGCATCCGCCGCCGCGATCTCGGCGACGATCGCGTCGAGCGACAGCGGCGCTGTGTTCACGATCCGCGCGCCCGGCGGGCAATGGTCGAGCAGCGCCTGCGGGACGAGCGACCCGGCATAGAGGCAGACCGGCGACCCGGCGATGCGGTCGCGCCCGCGCAGCGTCAGCAGGTCGGGCGCGCCGGGGCCGGCGCCGATGAAATGGACGGTCATGGATCAGGACTTTCGGCGATGGCGCAGCTGGCCATGCGGTCGGGGGAGATATGGCGCTGCGCGATCAGACGAGCGCCGGGGCCTGCGGCGGCGAGCGCGGCGGCTTCGGCCACGCTGCCCGCGCCGCGTGCGGCGAGGCTGGCGGGGGATTGGGTCGCGGTCGGCGTGGCGCGCAATGCTGGCGGTGCAACTGCGAGCAGCGGGATGCCCATCGCTTCGGCGAGCGCGGCGAGCAGCGCAGTCTTGTCGGATGGCGCCGCGAGCGCTGTGACCGGCGGATGTCCGGCGCGCGCCAGGTCAAGCGCTGCAGACAGCGATTCCTCGCGTGCGCCGGTGCGATAGCCGAAGCCTGCGACGATCACAGCGCCACGCTCCACTGCACGATGGGATAGTTCGAACGCCAGCCACGCCGAGTGCCGATCGGGGCGGCCCGCGCGAGTTCGATCCGCAGCAAGTCGCCGCCCTTATCGCGCTGCGACTGCGAGAGCAGCGCCTCGGATTCGAGCGTGACGGCGTTTGCGACGAGCCGCGTACCCGATGGCAGATGCTGCCACAGCCACACGAGCAACGCTTCGGACAACCCGCCGCCGATCACGACCGCATCGGGGATGGGCTCGCCGGCAAGCGTATCCGGCACACGACCATCGACAATGCGAAGCCGATCCATGCCGAGCGCGGCGGCATTGTCGCGCGCGCGGGCGGCACGGGACGGGTCGGCTTCGAACGCCAGCGCGCGCATCGATGGGGCGCAGAGCAGCCATTCGATTGCGATCGACCCTGATCCGGCGCCGATGTCCCACAGCAATTCCCCCGGACGCGGAGCGAGCGCCGAGAGGGTAAGCGCGCGGACCGGTTGCTTGGTGATCTGTCCGTCATGCGCAAACCAGTCGTCGGGTCGGCCGCTGGCGCCTGGCAGTACCGCGCCCTCGCCAGCAACCTCGATCGCGACAGCGACCGGATGCTGGATGTCAGCGAACGCTTCTGAAGAAGCGCCGGTCTGACGGATGCGTTCACGCGGCCCGCCAAGCGCCTCGAGGATCCACAGCGCGCTGTCGCCAAAGCCGCATCCGGTCAGATAGCCGGCCAGCCCTGCGACCGCCGCGCCATCGCGAACCGTGACGATCGCGCGGCGGCCGGGCGCGAGATGCTGGCGCAGCCGCTGGAACGGCGCGGCGTGGAGGCCGAGGCACTGCGTCTCCTCGATCGCCCAGCCGAGCCGGGCCGCAGCAAGCGCGAAGCTCGACGGGGCAGGGTGCGCCACCCATTCGTGCGGCGCCAGCTGCCGCGTGACGACCGACCCCGCGCCGAACCAGAACGGATCGCCCGACACGAGCATCACCACCCGGCGCCCACGCCGCGCAAGTACCGACGCGATGCCGTCGGCGAAGGGGACCGGCCAGCACGCCGTTTCGCACCCGGGATCGGCGAGCAAGGCGAGGTGCCGCGCCGCCCCCGTCAGCCAATCGGCCTGCGCGATCGCATCGCGGCTTGCGGCGGACAGGCCTGCCGGTCCATCCTCGCCGATCCCGACGATCGTCAGCCACGGATTGCCGACACCCTCAGCCATGACGCACGTCCTGATCCTTGGTGGCACGACCGAAGCCAGCGCGCTCGCGACCGCGCTCGCCGAACGCGGCGTGCCCGCGACGCTGAGCTATGCCGGGCGCGTCGCCAGCCCGAAGCCGCAACCGGTGGCGGTGCGGGTCGGCGGTTTCGGCGGCGTCGCTGGCTTGGTGGAGTGGCTGCGCGAGGCTCAGGCCACGCATCTGGTCGATGCGACGCATCCCTTCGCCGCGCAGATGAGCGCGAACGCCGTCTCCGCCGCGACGCTGGCGGGGGTACCGCACATTGCGCTGAGCCGTCCCGGTTGGGTCGAAGAGGATGGCGACCGCTGGATCCGCGTCGCCGATATTCCCGCGGCGGTCGCTGCCCTTGCCGGTCCGCCCCGAGACGTGATGCTTGCGCTGGGGCGGATGCATGTCGCGGCCTTCGCGGCGCAACCGCAGCATGGCTACTTGCTCCGCTTCGTCGATATCCCGTCTGCGCCGGTCGCGCTGCCCGACTATCGGCTGGTCGTCGATCGCGGCCCCTTCACCGTCACGGGCGATGTCGCGCTGCTGCGGGAGAACGCGATCGATCTGATCGTCTGCAAGGATGCCGGCGGCACCGGCGCGCAGGCGAAGCTGATCGCCGCGCGCAGCCTGGGCGTGCCGGTCGTGATGATTGATCGCCCGCCGTTGCCCCAATGGCTCGAGGTCCACGATGTAGCGGCGGTACTGGCCTGGATTGGTCATGCCGCCGACCGCGGCGTATAGAGGAAGCGCGTTCCGGGGATTATGCGCGTGCGGCTCGAGCCGACGATGACCACCGTGCGCATGTCGGCCATCTCCGCGCGAGCCTCTGGCAGCGCGACGACATCGAGCTGCTCGTCGGGCGTCGAGACGGCGCGCGCGAAGAGCACCGGGCGCGCGTCGGCACAGGTCTCGCGCAGGATCGCCAGCGCCGAAACCAACCCGTCGGGCCGCGCCTTCGAGCGCGGATTGTAGAAGGCGATCGCGAAATCGGCCTCCGCCGCGAGCCGCACGCGGCGATCGATCACCGCCTGCGGCTTGAGATTGTCGGAAAGGTTGATCGCGCAGAAATCGTGGCCCAGCGGCGCGCCGGCGCGCGCGGCGGCGGCGAGCATCGCGGTAATGCCGGGAAGCACCCGGACGTCGAGCGTCCGCCATTCGGGCGCGCCCTGTTCGATCGCCTCGAACACCGCCGCCGCCATCGCGAACACGCCGGGATCGCCCGACGACACGACGACGACGCGATGCCCGGCGAGCGCGAGCTCGAGTGCGTGCCGCGCGCGCTCGAGCTCGACGCGATTGTCCGACGGATGCAGCGTCAGCCCGTCGCGTGGCGCAACGCGCGCGACATAGGGGATGTAGCCGATCACATCGCTCGCCTCGGCGAGCGCCGCGCTCACCTCGGGCGTCACCAGCGCCGCGTCGCCCGGCCCCAGCCCGGCGATGGCGAGCCAGCCGGTCACGGTCGCCGCCCTTGCCCGTGGATCAGCAGGATCGCGAAATAGGGGGCGACCGCGCCCGCATCGACCAGCCGCGTGACGCGCTGGTCGGGCATTGCGGCATGTTCGACCAACCAGGCGGCATCCTCGCGCCCCGCAGCGGCGACGGCCCGGCGCAATTTGCCGAGGTGGCGGCCGATCTTCATCACCACCAGCGCGTCGGTATCGCGGATGCGCCGCGCGAGCTCGGCCTCGGGCATCGTCGCGGTCAGCACGGTCAGCACGTCGTCGCCCCAGGTGATCGGACTCGCGCTCGCGGTCCACGCGCCCGACATGCCGGTGATGCCGGGGACGACCTGGACGGGCACGAGTCCGGTCAGGCGGCTGTGAAGGTGCATGAACGACCCGTAGAAGAACGGATCGCCCTCGCACAGCACGACGACATCCGCGCCGCCCTGCGCCAGCGTCGCGAGGTGTTGCGCGCACTCGGCGTAGAAGCCGCTCAGCTGGGCGTTGTAGCGCGGGTCGGTGAGCGGGATCTCGGTGGTGACGGGATATTCCATCGCGAATTCGACCGCGTCGTCGCGCAGCATCCCCTCGACGATACAGCGCGCATGGCCGGGGCGCCCGGCCTTGCGGAAGAAGGCGATGTGGCGCGCCTGGCGCACCAGCCGGTCGGCGCGCACGCTCATCAGATCCTGCGCGCCGGGGCCGAGGCCGACGCCATGGATGGTGCCGCAGGTCATTCGGCGCGGCTCGCCAGCGCGTTGATCGCGGCGACGGTGATCGCGCTGCCGCCCATCCGCCCCTCGACGATGACGCACGGCACTGGCTGTTCGGCCCACAACGCCGCCTTCGACTCCATCGCGCCGACGAAGCCGACGGGGCAGCCGATGATCGCGGCGGGGCGCGGGCACGCCGGGTCTTCGAGCATGTTGAGCAAATGGAACAAGGCGGTCGGCGCGTTGCCGATCGCGACCAGCGCGCCGGCGAGATGCGGGCGCCACAGTTCGAGCGCGGCAGCCGAGCGCGTGTTGCCCATCGCGCAGGCGAGTTCGAGCGTCTCGGGCGCGTGGAGCGTGCAGATTACGGCATTGTCGGCGGGCAGGCGCGCGCGCGTGATCCCTTCGGTGACCATGCGCGCGTCGCACAGGATCGGCGCGCCGGCTTGAAGCGCCGTCCGCGCGACGCTGGCGAAGCCAGGCGAGAAGCGGATTTGGGCTGCGAGCTCGACCAGCCCGGCGGCGTGGATCATCCGTACCGCGACGGGTTCCTCGTCGCGGTCGAAGCGCGACAGCGCGGCTTCGGCGCGGATCGTAGCGAACGACTGGCGATAGATTGCGGCGCCATCGGTCTCATAGACATGCGGCATCAGGCGGCTCCGAAATGGTCGAGAATCTGGCGCACGTCGAGGCCCGCGCGCGCCGGCGGCGACCCGGCGCGGGCGTCGAACGCGAGGTCGTAGCGCCCGTCGCGGCCGGTCAGCACGACGGAAGCGGGGGCGGCACGCGCGCAGCCCTTGGCGCACCCCGAGACGTGGAGGTGGCCGGTGACGAACGGGGCGAGCCGGGTGGCAAGGTCGCGTGTCGTCACACTGGCTTGCGGGCAGGCGGGTGCGCCGACACAGGCATCGGTCGCGGCGAGCGGGTCGGGGGCGGGGATGTGGGTTGCGCCTTCGATCAGCAGTAGGCGCCACGGCGTGGTGCGGACGGCGCTGGCGGGCGAGGTGGCCAGCATCGCGATGAAGGTGTCGGCATCGATCCGGCCGAACGGAAGCGGCTGCGCGGCACCGAGCGGATGGCGGCCGGGGGCAAGCGGCGCTCCGGGCGGGGCGGGGTGATCGTCGCCGTTCGCCCAGCCGGGGAGCGGTGCTGTATGGCGCGCCATCCGACCGGCCTCCGCGCCGCCGGTGGCGACGAACCACTGGGCGAGCGCGATCAGCGCATCGACTTCTTTGCCGAGCGCGATCGCAACGCCAGTCTCGCGGCCTTCCGCTCGCAGGATCAGACGGCCTGTGGCGGCGCGTTCGATACGAAAGTCGGCGGGCGCGGTCGTCAGGATCGGTGCGGCACCAGCGTCGATTGCAAAGCCGACCTTGCCCGGCAACTCGGGAAGTTCTGCGAGGCGGACCTTGAGTTCGGTAGCGATGCGATACGTGTCGTCGCTTGTCTGCCAGTCGGGCGCGACGAGGATCGCCCGGCGGGCTTCGCGTTGTGGATCGGGATCGACCAAAGCCAGGTTCACCAGCGCGGCGACAAGCGCTTCCCAACTGGAGTCGGTAGCCCCGCGAATCTGCAAATTCGCCCGATTGGTCACGTCGATCTGGCCGTTGCCGTACTGCACCGCCGCCGCGCACAGGCCGAGTATCTGGTCACGGTCGAGCCGCCCGAGCCGCGGCCGCACGCGCACCAGCAAGCCGTCGCCCGCCGCCATCGGCCGCCACGCGGTCGGGCACCAGCCACGCACCGCGCTCATGCCGCGCCGTCCAGTTGCGCGAGGATCGAATTGCGCCGCGTCTGCCACAGGCCCGCCGTGCGCAAAGCCGCAAACCGCGCCTCCATCGCCGCGAGCGCACCCGGGTTGGCCTCCGCGATGAACGCGCGGACATCGTCGCGCGCCAGCGTCGCGTCGAAATAGAGGTCGAACGATTCGGGCGTCACCGCGCCCGCGAGATGCGCGAAGCTGCCGAGATGATCGAGCGTCGCCGCGATCTCCGCCGCACCGCGATAGCCGTGGCGCATCATCCCGGCGATCCAGCCAGGATGTGCGGCGCGCGCGCGGACGACGCGCGCGATTTCTTCGGGAAGCGGCCGCGCGCGCGGACGATCGGGATCGGTCGCATCGAGGTGATAGGCCGCCGCATTGCCGCCCGTCACCGCCTGCGCGGCAGCGAAGCCGGCTTCGTGCGCGGCATAATCGGCGGCGAGCAGCAGGTCGGTTTCGGGCAGGTCCTGGACATGGACGAACAGATCGGCCGCAGCGATCCGCGCGCGGATCCCGGCGGGATCCGCGTGTTCAGCCTGGCCATCGAACGCGTGCGACGAAGCGGCGAGCCACGCTTCGCCAGCCGATCGGCGCGCCTCGGGCGTGTAGGTGTCGACGCTGTCGCCCAGGCCGACGCCATAACGACCGGGCGCGGGACCGAACACGCGCGCTGCGGCCGGCGCGCCCACGAACGGGTTGCGATCGGCGGGCTCGTCGCGCGCGGCAATCGCGCGCACCGCCTGGCCGAACATAACGCACAGCGTCGGGAAAGCATCGCGGAACAGGCCGGATATGCGCAGCGTGACATCGATCCGCGGCCGGTCGAGCAACAGCAGCGGCAGGATTTCGACCCCGGTTATGCGCTCCGACCCCATGTCCCACACCGGCTCTGCGCCGAGCAGATGGAGCGCCATCGCGAACTCCTCGCCCGCGGTGCGCATCGTCGCCGATCCCCACAGGTCGATGACGAGCGCGCGCGGATAGTCGCCCTGATCCTGCAAGTGGCGGCGGATCAGTTCGTCAGCGAGCCGCACGCCCTGCGCGTGCGCCGAGCGCGACGGCACCGCGCGTGGATCGGTGGTGTAGAGGTTGCGTCCGGTCGGCAGCACGTCGCTTCGCCCGCGCCACGGTGAGCCCGATGGCCCCGCCGCCACACGTCGCCCATCGAGCGCGGCGAGCAGTCCGTCGCGTTCCGCCGCACCTTGGTGCTCGCGACCGAAGACGTGGAGCCCGTCGCCGAACTGGCTGTCCTTGACGTCGCAGACGAAGGTGTCGATCCGCGTGATCGCCTCGGCATCCGAGCGCGCCGCGTCGAGGCCGAGCACCCCGTCGAGCCCGAGCGCGCGCGCCTCGTCGCGGATGTCGCCGCGCAGCCGCGCACGTCGCGGCGGATCGAGCCCGTCGGCGTTGGAGAATTCGTCGAGCAAAACCTCGAGCCGCCCAAGCCCGGCGCCGCTCCCGCTGCGTTCGAGCGGGGGGGGGACATGCCCGATCGTCACCGCGCCGATGCGGCGCTTGGCCTGCGCCGCTTCGCCCGGATCGTTGACGATGAACGGGTAGATCACGGGCAGCGCGCCGGTCAGCGCCTCGGGCCAGCAGGCGTTCGACAGCGCGACCGCCTTGCCCGGCAGCCATTCGAGCGTGCCGTGCGCGCCGACATGGACCAGCGCGTGCGTGCCGCGCGCCTGCAGCCAGAGGTAGAAGGCGACGTACCCGTGGCGCGGGCAGCGCGACAGGTCGTGATATTCGTCCGACCGGACTGCAGGACGCCCGCGTTCGGGTTGCAGCGCGACGATGCTCTCGCCGCTGGCATAGGCGGCAAAACGAAACTGGCCTTCGCTGACGGTAGGGTCGCCCTCCGGCTCGCCCCACGCGGCGAAGAGATCCTGGCGCAACGTCGCCGGCAACCCGAGCAATGCCGCACGATATTCCGCGACCGGCCAGTCGAGCGTCCGCGTCGCGAGCAGGACGGGCAGATCGGCGGGGCCGGGTCCGGTCGCATAGCCGGCTCCAGCGAGATCCTCCAGCATCGCCGCGACCGAGGCGACCGCGTCGAGGCCGACCGCGTGCGCCATCTGGTGCGTCTTGCCCGGATAGGTCGAGACGACGATCGCGAGCCGTCGCTCCCCCACCGGAGTCTGGGCGAGCGAGATCCAGCCAAGGACCCGCGCCACAATCGCGATGATCCGCGCGGGATCGGCACGATGCTCGCGGCGCGCGAATTGCAGGTCGGGATCGAACGGCGCGTCGTCCTTGAAGCTCGCGACGCCCGCGAACAGGCGGCCATCGACCTCGGGCAGCACGACATGCATCGCCAGATCAACCGGCGACAGCCCGCGCTGCGCGCCTGCCCAGGCCGCGCGATCCGATGTGGCGAGCGCAACCTGGAACACCGGCACGCCCGCCCCATCGAGCGGCGTGGTGCCGGTTTCATCGCGCGCTGAGAACGCGGTGGCATTGATGATCGCGGCAGGCGCGAGGCTCGCGACCCAGCGCCGCATCCATCCGCTCGCTTCCGGGTCCTTGAGCGACGGCGCGAACAGCGCAAGGACGTCGCAGCCGCGCGCCTCGAACCCAGCTTGCAGCGCGGCGATCGGGTCGAGATCGGCGGCGGTGAGATACGATCGGTAGAAGACGATCAGGATCCGCAGCCGCGTCGCAGTGAGCGCGAACGCCGCGGGGCAGACGATGCCGCGCCCGGCTTGCCACCCCCCGACCGGCGCGATAGCGCGCGCGCCGTGAAGCGGTCGCACATAGCAGCCCGATGCCAGCGCGAACTGCGCAAGCGCCGCCTGCGCCGCCGCCGCGCCGCCGATATCGCACAGCTGCGCGATCCGATGCAGCGTCGAGACCGGCACCGTCGACGCGGCCTCGAGCCGTTCGTCGCGGCGTCCATCGGCCGGGATCACCGCCAGCGCGATTCCCTCGCGCCGCGCCAGCGCCGCGACCTGTTGCAACCCATAGGACCAATAGGCCGCGCCGCCGATCAGCCGGATCAGGATGCCCTTCGCGCCCGCCAAGGTGCGCTCGACATAGGTGTCGACCGACAGCGGGTGCGTCAGCTCGGCGAGATTGGCGAGCCGTACGCTCGGCAGCGCGGCATCGCCCGCATCCGCCACGGCGCTGCGCCACCCGGCCGCGAACGCGCCGAGATCGCTGTCGGAAAACGACAAGAGCACGAGATCGGCGGCGTCCTGCCCCAGATCGCGCGGCGATGCGCTCTCCTCCAACCCGTGGGTTTCGCGGAAGATGACGTGCATCGCGGCGTCAGCCCTGCAGCGCCGCCCGGATTGCCGCGGGGTCGAGCCGATCGCGCTCGGCGATCACCACCAGGCGCGTGGCGCGGGGTTCGTCGCTCCGCCACGGCCGGTCGTAATGCGTGCGGACGCGCGCGCCCACCGCCTGGACCAGCAGCCGCATCGGCTTGCCCGCCACCGCGGCATAGCCCTTCACGCGCAGCACCTCGCCACCGCCGCCGAGCGTCTCGATCCGCGCGGCAAGGTCATCGGGCGCGGCGATCTCGCCGAGGTCGAGCACGATGCTGTCGAAATCGTCATGCTCGTGCTCGTCCGCGCCATCGTGATGCGACGGGCGCGCGGCGATATCGTCCTCCGCCGCCGCGCCGATGCCGAGCACGATGCGCGGATCGACGACGCCGTCGATCAGTTCGAGCACGGGCAGCGCGCGCGGCGTCTCGGCGGCGATCACCGCGCGCGCCGCAGCGATGCCCTCGGGACCGGCCAAGTCGCATTTGGTGAGGAGTACCATATCGGCGCAGGCGAGCTGATCCTCGAACACTTCGGACAGCGGGGTTTCATGGTCGATGCTGGGATCGGCGGCGCGCTGCGCATCGAGTGCCGCGAGATCGGGGGCGAAGCGTCCGGCGGCGACCGCCTCGGCATCGGCGAGCGCGATGACACCGTCGACGGTGATCCGCGAGCGGATCGCCGGCCAGTCGAACGCCTTGAGCAGCGGCTTTGGCAAAGCGAGCCCCGAGGTTTCGATCAGGATATGGTCGGGTCGCGGGTCGAGCGCGAGCAGAGTCTCGACGGTCGGGATGAAATCGTTGGCGACGGTGCAGCAGATGCAGCCATTGGCGAGCTCGACGATATTCTCCGCTGGGCAATCGGGGATCGCACAGCCCTGGAGGATATCGCCGTCGACGCCGAGCGTGCCGAATTCGTTGACGATCACCGCGAGCCGGCGACCGCCCGACTGGCGGATTAGATGGCTGATGAGCGTCGTCTTGCCCGCGCCGAGAAAGCCGGTGACGATGGTAACGGGGATTTTCGTAAGATCGGACATCGGGATTCCCACGGCTCTGGCAACGACCGGCGGGGACCTCATGTCGGTCGGCGCACGCCTTCGATGGGCGCCGAAAGCCCCCCGCAAGCGCACACCGATGCGGCCCCAGCCACACAGGCTCGTCGCTCAGACGGAGAACCGTGCCGCAGCCATCCCCTGGGCCGAAGCAAGAGCGACCTTATCGCCGGCAGGTCTCCTGGCTTGCGGGTCAAAGCTCGGGCATCGCCTTCCCAGGAGCGCATCGCTGGATGCGGTATCCCAGTGGCTGCTCCTGAGTGGAGCCTGACGCCGTCGCTCACCGCTCACAGTTGCAGGGACAGCCGCGGATTTGGGGCGAACCCCGCACCGCATTCCCATTCAAGCCCCTCGCGGGGCACCGGCGCGATCATCGGGACGCGAAAACGCTTCCCGATCATGGTTGTAGCTCCGGCGCGACGGATTGCCAATCGGTCATTCGCGCGGCCGGCGATCATCGGCCGCCGGGATACGCCCTGCCTAGGCCGCGAGCTCTTCGCCCGGCAGGGTTTCGGTATCGATCTGCGCTTGCATCGCTGCGGGATAGCGTGCGCCCTTGAGCGCCCCCGCCGGAAACAGACGGTCGACCGCAGCGACCAGATCGGCGGCGAGCGGGCGTTCTGCCGCGGCGAGATTTTCGGCGAGATGCGCCAAGCTGGTCGTCCCCGGAATCGGCACGGTGAACGGCCGCTGCGCCAGCACCCAGCCGAGCGCGAGTTGCGCCGGCGTCAGCCCCGCTTGCGCGGCAAGCGCGTCGAAGTCCGCCACGGTCTTCAGATTCTGTGACAGCAGCGGCTCGACGAAGCGCGGCATGGGGCGGCGGATGTCACCCTCGGCATAGCTGTCGTCGTGGACCGCGCCCGCGAGCAGCCCGCGCGCCACCGGCGAGAAAGCGACGAGCGCGATGTCGAGCTCGGCGCAGGCATCGAGCACGGCGACTTCGGGATTGCGCACTGCGGGCGAATATTCGGACTGCACCGCCGCGATCGGATGGACCGCGTGCGCACGGCGGATCGTCTCCGCGGACATTTCCGACAGCCCGATTGCGCCGATCTTGCCCGCTTCCTTGGCGCGGACCAAGGCGCCGACCGACTCCTCGATCGGCACCTTCCGGTCGAGGCGGTGCATGTAATAGAGGTCGATATGGTCGGTCCCGAGCCGCCCCAGCGCGCCGTCGAGCGTGCGCGTGATCGCGGCTGGCGTTGCGTCGAGGATGCGCTTACCATCGACCAAGTCGAGCACGCATTTCGAGGACAGCGTGAATTCGGCGCGGCGATGCATCACCGCGCGCCCGATCAGCCGCTCATTCTCGCCGCCGCCATAAAGCGCCGCGGTGTCGAGCAGCGTGTAGCCGCGATCGAGCGCCGCGTTGAGCAAGCGCGCGCCGTCTTCTGCGCTCGGTGGCACGCCGTAAGCATGGCTGAGGTTCATGCAGCCAAGCCCGATCGCCGAGACGGTGAACGGGCCGATCGAACGGGTCGGCAGGGTCATGGCAGCTCCGAATGCAATGGGCGGGTCAGCCCAATTCCTCGGGCCAATACAGCCGCATCGGATTGTCGACCAGAAGCTTGCGCTGCAACTCGGCAGTCGGAGCGATTCGCGGGATGACGTCGACCAGCGTGCCGTCGTCGGGGATGCGATGCTCCATATTGGGGTGCGGCCAGTCGGTGCCCCACAGCACGCGGTCGGGGAAGCGCTCGACCACCGGGCGGATCACCGCGACGAAATCGTCGAACGGCGGGCCCTGCGGCGACAGCCGCTCGGCGCCCGATACCTTGGTCCAGATGTTGGGGTGATCGTCGAGCAGCTGCACGAAGCGCGTGATGTCGGCGCCGCCGGGGCCCTGCGCGATGTCGGGCCGGCCGAGGTGATCGACCACGATCGTCGTCGGGATCGCGGCGAGGAAAGGTTCTAACTCCTCGAGAATGTCCGCCTCGAAATAGACGACGACGTGCCAGCCGAGCGGGGCGATGCGCCGTACGATGTCGAGGAACTTGTCCTTGGGCGCATCGTCGACGAGGCGCTTGAGGAAGTTGAAGCGCACGCCGCGGATGCCGCCGTCGTGGAGCCTCTGCAGTTCGGCATCGTCGATATCGGGGCTGACCACCGCGACCCCGCGCGCTAGGCCGTCGGACTTGGCGATTGCGTTTAACGTCGCTGCATTGTCGGTGCCGTGGCAGCTCGCCTGGACGATCACGTTGCGCGCGAAGCCGAGCTGCTCGCGGAGCGCGAACAGCATTTCGGGCGTGGCGTCCTCGGGGTGATATTTCGCCTTGGGGCTGAACGGGAAGTCGGCCTCGGGCCCGAAGACGTGGACGTGCGCGTCGATCGCGCCGGGGGGCGGGGCGTAAGCGGGCGCGCTCGGCTGGTCGACCCAGGTCTTGGTGCGGCTCATGCGAAAACCTCTCCGTCCATCAACTTGCGCGCGGTGCGCAGCATGCCTGCCTCCACCGGTTGGCCGTTAGCGTCGATCGTCACGACGCATTCGGTGACGCCGCTGGGGTGCTCGACGCCGAGCGTCTTGGTATTGCCGTCGGGCACGTGCGCGAGCGCGGCGGCGGGCGAGCCCTCGATCAGGCACGCGGTCGCGACACTCACCGCACCGAGCACGCCGATCGAGGCATGGACGCGGTGCGGGATGAGCGAGCGCACCGCGATCGCGCCGCCATCCTTGGGCGCTGCAACGAGCATCATCTTGGGGACCGATTTTTCGGTGACGTCGCCGAGGTTCATCAGCGGCCCGGCCTTCAGGCGGATCGCCTCGATCTTCGCCTTCATCGCGGCGTTCGCATCGAGCGTCTCGCGGTCTTCATACCCGGTGACGCCGACATCGGTGGCTGCGAAGACGACGCAGGGCATGCCATTGTCGATCAGCGTGACCTGAACGCCATCGATCGTGTCGACGCCGTTGCCGGTCGGCAGCAGCGCGCCGCACGACGATCCGGCGGTATCGCGAAACGCGAGCGAGATCGGCGCGGCGGCGCCGGGGACGCCGCTGATCGCGGCAGCGCCATCGTAGCGGACCTGGCCGCCCGGCGTCTGCAGCGTGGCGACCGCGACTTGTCCCGTATTCTCCATGAAGATCGCGACGCGGGTTTCGTCGCCGCTCGGCGTCACCAGCCCGCGCTCGACCGCGAACGGGCCGACACCGGCGAGCATGTTGCCGCAATTCTGGCTGTCGCTGACGAGCGGCTGATCGACGAACACCTGGAGGAAGAGATAGTCGACGTCGACGCCCTCGCGCGCCGATTTCGAGACGACCGCGACCTTCGACGTGAGCGGATCGGCGCCGCCCATGCCGTCGATCTGGCGCGGATCGGGCGAACCCATGATCCGCAGCAGCAACGCGTCGCGCGCCGCGGGATCGGCGGGCAGATCCTCGGCAAGGAAGAACGCGCCCTTCGACGTGCCACCGCGCATCCACATGCAGCGCACGCCATCACTCATAGCGCAGCCCCAGCGCTTCGAGCTTGCCGCGCATGTCGTAAATGTCGAGCCCGAGCTCGCCCGCCGCGAGCCGCTGGCGCTTCGATTCCTCGTTCGCCTCGCGCTTGCGCGCCGCTTCGAGCACCGCGGGCGCATCGGCGCGTTTGACCGCGCAGACGCCGTCGTCATCGGCGACGATCACGTCGCCCGCCGCGATCGCCGCGCCCGCGCAGACGATCGGCACGTTGACCGAACCGAGCGTCGCCTTGATCGTGCCTTGCGCGAACACCGCCTTCGACCAGACCGGGAAGGCCATGTCCTTGAGGTCGCGGACGTCGCGCACGCCCGCGTCGATCACCAGCCCGCGACACCCGCGCGCCATCGCGCTGGTCGCCAGCAGGTCGCCGAAATAGCCGTCGACACACGGCGAGGTCGGCGCGAGGACGAGGATGTCGCCCTCCTTCAATTGCTCGATCGCGACGTGGAGCATCCAATTGTCGCCCGGCGGCGACGAGATGGTGACCGCCGACCCGGCGATCCGCGCTCCGGAATAGATTGGGCGCATGTAATGCGCGAGCAGGCCGATGCGCCCTTGCGCCTCGTGCACCGTCGCCACGCCGGCATGGGCGAGACCATCGATCACGCTCTGCTCCACTCGCGAAATCTCGCGTACCACGCGTCCGGCCATGCTCACTCTCCTTGCGGCGTCGGAGTGCCCGGCGCCGGCCAAACCCCCAAATCAAATCTCGTGCACGGCCATAAGATTATACTATGAGAGGATTATGGCGCACGATCCGCTCGACCTCAATCTCCGCCACCTCCACGCGCTGGCGACCGCGACCGAGCTCGGCAGCATCAGCCTTGCGGCCGAGGCGGAGAATCTGTCGCAGCCGGCGCTGACGCAGGGGATCGCCAAGGTCGAGCGGCAGCTCGGCGTCGCCTTGCTCGATCGCCGCGCCGACGGGGTGAGCGCGACCGCGCCGGGCGCCGCGCTGGTGGTGCGAATCCGCGCCGCTTATGCGCGGCTCGCCGAAGCGTCGCGGGCGAGTGCGCGGAGCGGGGCGCGGGGGTTCGCGCGGCCCGAACGGCTGATCACCGCGACGCAGTTGCGCGCGTACCTCGCTTTGGCGAATGCCGGCAGCTTCGCGGCGGCGGCGCTCCAGCAAGGGCAGTCGCAGCCGGCGGTGCATCGAGCCGTGCGCGATCTCGAGAGTCTCTACGGCGTGCCTTTGGTCGAGCGGCGCGGGCGCGGCGTGGCGTTGACGCATGCCGGGCGACGCCTCGCGCGCGGCGCGCGGCTGGCGGTGCTCGAGCTTGCTGCGGGTCTGGTCGAGGCGCTGCCCGAAGGCGCAGCCGAGCGGATCGCGATCGGCGCGATGCCCTTGTGCCGCGCGCTCGTGCTGCCACACGCGATCGCGGCGTTCGCGCGGAGCGAGGCGCGCGTGACGGTCGACGTGCGTGAGGGGTCGTGGCGCGAGCTGGTCGAGCCGCTGCTCGATGGCGAGATCGACGTGATGATCGGCGCGTTGCGCGACGTCGCGCCTGCCGGGCTCGAGCAGACGCCGTTGTTCGAGGATCGGCTGGTGATCGTCGGGCGGGTCGATCATCCGCTCGCCGGTCGCACGCCCGAACCCGCCGACTTGCTGCGCTATCCGTGGATCGCCGCCCCGCACGGATCACCGCTGCGCGCGTTATGGCAGGGCTTGTTCGCTGGCGGCGCTGTGCCCGAAGCCCTGATCGAATGCGGATCGGTGATGGTAATCCGCGGCGTGCTGCGCGACAGCGATTTCCTGACGCTGCTGTCGCCCGACCAGGTCGCGCCCGAGCTCGCGACCGGCGTGCTGTCTCAGATCGGGGCTCCGATCGATCACGCCGTGCGGACGATCGGGCTTACCGTGCGGCAAAATTGGCGGCCCACGCCCGAGCAAGAGCATTTCCTCCAGCTGCTCCATGCAGCGGTTGGAGAAACGAGACTTCCGGAAAACCGATAGCAGCGTGCAATTGTGATTGGCGGCGCGCGCGCGGGTTTGCCACCACCGCTGCATGGCGACGCAAGATCCCAGTTTCATCGGTTTCGGAGAGGCGGCGATGGCCTTCGCCGGTGGCCTCTCGTCATCGGGCTATGATCGCAAGCTCGCCGATCCCGCGACGCGCGCCGCTAAGCTCGCCGATTTCGCTACACTCCAGACGCATGCGGCAATGGCTAACCGCGAGGCGGTCGAGGGCAGGGCGGTGATCCTGTCGCTCGTCACTGCCGACCAGGCGCGCGCTGCCGCCGAAGAAACCGCCCTGTCGATCGCCCCGGGCGCTGTGTTCTGCGACCTCAACTCGGTCGCCCCCGAAACCAAGCGCAACGCCGCGCAAGCGATCGAGCAGGCCGGTGGCCGCTATGTCGACGTCGCGGTGATGGCGCCGGTCCATCCCCTCGGCCGCAAGGTGCCACTGCTCGTGGCGGGCCCCCATGCCGAGGCCGGCGCCGCGGCCCTCACCGCGATCGGCTTCACCAACGTCCGCATCGTCGGCGCCAGCATCGGCGCAGCGAGCGCGATCAAGATGATCCGCTCGGTGATGGTCAAGGGGCTCGAGGCGCTCACCGCCGAATGCCTGCTCGCGGCCGAAGCGGCGGGGGTGCGCGACGAAGTGCTCGCCTCGCTCGACGCCAGCGAACGCGCGCGGCCCTGGGCCGAGCGCGGCGCCTACAATCTCGAACGGATGATCGTCCATGGCGGCCGCCGCGCCGAGGAAATGTTCGAAGTCGTTAAGACGCTCGATGGGCTCGGCACCGGCTCGGCGATGGCGCGTGCCACCACCGAGCGCCAGCGCGCGATCGGCGCACTCGGCGTCGTCCCCACCGATACCCTCGATTCCACGCTCGCGCTCCTCAATGCGCGGCTTTCTCCTGCTGTCGGATGTGCCGCATGACCCTCGTGATCGACTGCCATGGCCATTACACCACCGCCCCGCCTCAGCATGACGCGTGGCGCGCCGAACAGACCGCGGCGTTCAAGGCGGGCACCCCGGTCCCGGCCTACCCCGCGATCAGCGACGACGAGATCCGCGCGACGATCGAGGCGAACCAGCTCAAGCTGATCCGCGAGCGCGGCGCCGACATGACGATCTTCAGCCCGCGCGCCTCGACGATGGCGCCGCACGTCGGCGAGGAGAGCATCGCGCTGCAATGGGCGCAGGTGTCGAACGACCTGATCGCGCGCGTCTGCGACCTCTATCCCGAGACCTTCGTCGGCGTCTGCATGCTGCCGCAGAACCCGCAGGCCGACATGGCGGGCTCGATCGCCGAACTCGAGCGCTGCGTGACCGAGCTTGGCTTCATCGGCTGCAACCTCAACCCCGATCCCGGTGGCGGCCATTTCACCGCGCCGCCGCTGACCGACCGCTTCTGGTACCCGTTCTACGAGAAGATGGTCGAGCTCGACGTGCCCGCGATGATCCACGTCTCGGGATCGTGCAATCCGGCGATGCACGCCACCGGCGCCTATTACATCGCCGCCGACACGATCGCCTTCATGCAGCTGATCCAGGGCGACCTGTTCCGCGATTTTCCGACGCTGCGTTTCATCATCCCGCATGGCGGCGGGGCGGTGCCCTATCATTGGGGGCGCTACCGCGGGCTCGCCGACATGCTCAAGCAGCCCGATCTGGCGACGCATCTGATGAACAACGTGTTCTTCGACACCTGCGTCTACCACCAGCCCGGCGTGAATCTGCTCGCCGAAGTCATCGACAGCAAAAACATCCTGTTCGGCAGCGAGATGGTCGGCGCGGTGCGCGGGATCGACCCGCAGACCGGCCACTATTTCGACGACACCAAGCGCTATGTCGACGCGCTCGCCATCCCCGAGGCGGATCGCGCGGCGATCTTTGCGGGCAATGCGCGCCGCGTCTTCCCGCGGCTCGATGCCAAATTGAAGGAGCGCGGGCTGTGAGCACCTGGGTCACCAACGCCTGGTACGTCGCCGGCTGGGACAGCGAAGTCGACCATACGCCGCTCGCGCGCACGATCTGCGGCGTGCCGGTGATGCTCTACCGCAAGCTCGACCGGCAGGTGGTGGCGATGCGCGATGCCTGCCCGCACCGCTTGCTGCCGCTGTCGATGGGGATCCGCGAGGGCGATTCGATCCGCTGCAAATATCACGGGCTGAAGCTCGGCCCCGACGGCGTCGCCGAGGAAATGCCGCTCAAGACCGACCGCGTGAACACGCGCGTCTGTGCCGAGACCTATGTCGTCGCCGAGAAGCATCGCTTCGTGTGGCTGTGGGTCGGCGACAAAGCCCGCGCCGATGAAGCGCTGATCCCCGATCTGTGGCCATGCTCGACGCCGGGCTGGACCTTCGACGGTGGCTATTATCATGTCGCGGCCGACTACCGGCTGATGATCGACAATCTGATGGACCTGACGCACGAGACGCACGTCCATTCGGGCTCGATCGGCCAGCCCGAACTGATGGAGGCGCCGCTGCAGACGCGCGTCGAGGGCGACCGCGCCTATGTCGCGCGCTGGATGCCGGGCGTCGATGCGCCGCCCTTCTGGCGCGGCGCGCTCAAGCAGCCGGGGCCGGTGGATCGCTGGCAGATCTGCGAATTCCTCGCGCCCTCCTCGGTGATGATCGACGTCGGCGTCGCGCCGGTCGGCGCGGGCGCGACGCTCGAGAGCCATGACCAGGGCGTGCGCGGGATGGTGGTCGATTGCATGACCCCCGAGAGCGAGGGCACGATGCACTATTTCTGGGGCATGGCGCGCAGCTTCGACCAGGACGATCCCGGCTTCACCGCGCGTTTCAAGCGCGCGCAGGGCGGCGTGTTCCTGGAGGACAAGGAAATCCTCGAGGCGCAGCAGCGCGCGATCGCGCTCAACCCCGATCTCAAGCTCAACGCCTACAATATCGACGAGGGCGGCACGCGCGCGCGGCAGATCATCCGCCGCCTGATCGCCGCCGAGGCGGCAAGGGCATGACGGCACCACGCGACATCCACGCCTATCTCGCCGAGCTGGAAACGATCCCCGGCACGCGCGTCTACACCGCGGCGCGGGCGCGCAAAGGCTTCCACCTCAACCAGTTCGCCTTCAGCCTGATGCAGGCCGGAAATCGCGAAAGGTTCAAGGCCGACGAGCGCGCCTATCTCGACGCCTGGCCGCTGACCGAAGCACAGAAGGCGGCCGTACTGGCGCGCGATTACAATGCGATGCTCGACGAAGGCGGAAACATCTACTTCCTGGCGAAGATCTTCTCCACCGACGGCAAGAGCTTCCAATATGCCGCCGGCACGATGACCGGCATGAGCCAGGAGGAATATGCCGCGATGATGCTCGGCGGCGGGCGCTCGCCCGAGGGCTTGCGCTCGCATGCCGAGCAAGCGGCGCTCGCCGAGGTGGCCGAGATCGCCGCCGAAATCCCCAACGCGCCGACGGCGGAGAACTGACATGGCCCGCATCACCGCCGGCATCACGACCAGCCACATCCCCGCAGTCGGCGCCGCGCTCGACAATGGCAAGGCAGACGAGCCCTATTGGCAGCCGGTGTTCGCCGGCTACGAGTTCGCGCGGGCCTATGAGCGCGACACCAAGCCCGACGTCGTGATCCTGGTCTATAACGATCACGCCTCGGCGTTCGACATGACCTTCATCCCGACCTTCGCGATCGGCTGTGCCGAGAGCTTTCCGATCGCGGACGAGGGCTGGGGCCCGCGCCCGGTGCCCGAAGTGCAGGGCCATGCCGATCTCGCCTGGCACATCGCGCAGAGCTGCATCCTCGACGAATTCGACATGACGATCATCAACGCGATGGCGGTCGACCACGGGCTGACCGTGCCGATGTCGCTGATGTTCGGGCAGGTCGATGCCTGGCCGGTCAAGGTCGTGCCGATCGCGGTCAATGTCGTCACCTATCCGCCGCCCTCGGGCAACCGCTGCTGGCTGCTCGGCGAGGCGATCGCGCGTGCGGTGGCGAGTTATCCCGAGGATCTCAACGTGCAGATCTGGGGCACCGGCGGGATGAGCCACCAGCTCCAGGGCCCGCGCGCCGGGCTGATCAACAAGGCATGGGACACCGCCTTCCTCGACAAGCTCACCGCCGACCCGGCCGCTTTGCGGCACATGCCGCACATCGACTATCTGCGCGAAGCGGGGAGCGAGGGGATCGAACTCGTCATGTGGCTCATCATGCGCGGCGCGCTGGGGCCCGAGGTGCGCGAGCTGCACCGTCATTATCACGTGCCGGCGTCGAACACCGCCGTCGGCCATATCGTTCTGGAGCCATTGCCATGGAGATCGCCCTCGCCGGTGCCGGCGCTTTCGGGGAAAAGCATCTCGACGCCCTGCAGAAGATCGACGGAGTCGAGGTCGTTTCGATCGTCGGCCGCCGATTGGAGCCGACCCAGGCGGTCGCCGCCAAATACGGCGTGCAGCATGCCTGTACCGAGCTCAGCGAAGCGCTCGAACAGCCCGGGCTCGATGCGGTGATCCTTGCGACGCCGACGCAAATGCATGCCGAGCAGGCAATCCAGTGCATGGCGGCGGGCAAGCATGTCCAGGTCGAGATTCCTTTGTGCGACAGCCTCGCCGACGGTGAATCCGTGCTGGCGAAGGCCGAGGAGACCGGCCTCGTCGCGATGGTCGGCCATACGCGGCGCTTCAACCCGTCGCACCAGTATATCCACGACAAGATCGTCGCGGGCGACCTCGCCGTCCAGCAGATGGACGTGCAGACCTATTTCTTCCGCCGCAAGAACATGAACGCCAGGGGCGAAGCACGCAGCTGGACGGATCACCTGCTCTGGCACCACGCCGCGCACACCGTCGACCTGTTCGCCTATCAGGCGGGGCCGATCGTCCAGGCGAATGCGATCGCCGGGCCGCTCCATCCCGAGCTTGGCATCGCGATGGATATGTCGATCCAGCTCAAGGCCGAGAGCGGCGCGATCTGCACGCTGTCGCTAAGCTTCAACAATGACGGGCCGCTCGGCACCTTCTTCCGCTAAATCTGTGACAACGGCACCTGGATCGCGCGCTACGACGATCTCGTGACGGGGCGCGAGGAGCCGATCGACCTGTCGGGCGTGGCGGTGTCGAGCAACGGCATCGAGCTGCAGGACCGCGAATTCGTCGCGGCGATCCGCGAGGGCCGCGAGCCCAATGCAAGCGTTGCGCAGGTGCTGCCGTGCTACCGCATTCTCGACCAGCTCGAGCGTCAGCTCGCGGCATGAGCACGCGCCGCACCCAAGTCGCGGTGATCGGCGCCGGACCCGCCGGGCTGCTGCTCGCGCATCTGCTGCGCGTCGAGGGGATCGACGTGATCGTGATCGAGCGCCAGACGCCCGATTACGTCCTCGGGCGGATCCGCGCCGGGGTGCTCGAACGCGGCACGACCGATCTGCTCCACCAGCTCGGGCTCGGCGCGCGGCTGACCGCCGAGGGGATGGTCGAAGACGGCTTCAACCTCGCCGATGGCGAACATCTGATCCGCATCGACATCGCCGCGCTGACCGGCAAGCGCGTCACCGTCTACGGCCAGACCGAGGTGACGCGCGACCTGATGGATGCGGCGCCGGCCCGCGGGATCGAGATCGTCTATGGTGCTTCGGATGTCGCGCTGCATGATCTCACTAACGACCGGGCGGCGGTGACCTTCAGCGTCGACGGCGTCGAACAGCGGATCGAGGCCGATTTCATCGCCGGCTGCGACGGCTTTCACGGCCCGTCGCGCAAAGCGATCCCGATGGCCGAGCGGCGCGAGTTCGAGCGCGTCTATCCGTTCGGCTGGCTCGGCATCCTCGCCGACGTGCCGCCGTGCCATCCCGAACTGATCTACGCCAACGGCCCCAAGGGCTTCGCGCTCGCCTCGATGCGCTCGCCGACGCGCAGCCGCTATTACATCCAGGTGCCGCTGACCGACCGGATCGAGCACTGGCCCGAGGCGCGGTTGTGGGACGAGCTCGAGGCGCGTTTCGCGCCGCTCGCCGCCGGGCCAGTGACGCGCGGGCCCGCGCTCGAAATGTCGATCGCGCCGCTGCGGTCGTATGTGTTCGAGACGATGCGCTACGGTCGGCTGTTTCTCGCGGGCGATTCCGCGCACATCGTCCCGCCGACCGGGGCGAAGGGGCTCAACCTCGCCGCGTCCGACGTCGCCTATCTCAGCCAGGCGATGATCGCGCATTACCGGCGCGGCGACGATAGCGGGCTCGACGGCTATCAGGCCAAGGCGCTCGCGCGGATCTGGAAGGCCGAGCGCTTCAGCTGGTTCCTGACCAAGCTGATGCACCGCTTCCCCGAGGATGGCCCGTTCGAGCACCGCATGCAATCCGCCGAGCTCGCCTATCTCGCCAGCTCGACCGCGATGCAGACGGCGGTGGCGGAGAATTACGTCGGCCTGCCATTATAAGAGGTTGAACCGGGTCAAGAACGGACGTGGACCCGCAGCGCCCGACGCTGCATAAGGCGCCGACCGCAATGGGAGCCGGACGATGACCTTTTCGCTATACGATGCCGTGGTGCCGTCCAACCTTCAGATCCTCGGGGCGATCGACGCGCTGCTCGACAAGGCCGCGGCGTTCTGCGCCGAGCAGGGGACGTCCGAGGCCGAGCTGATCGATGCCCGCCTCGCGCCCGACATGCTGCCGTTCGGCTATCAAGTGAAGTCGTGCGCGGCGCATTCGATCGGCGGGATCGACGGCGTCCGCGCGGGCACCTTCTCCCCGGATCTGAAGCCGTGGCCGACCAACTTTGCGAGCCTCCACGGCGTCGTGCAGGACGCCATCGCGAGCCTCAAGGCGATCGACCGCGCCGAATTCGATGCGCTGGCCGACAGCGATACCGAGTTCGCGTTCGGCGAGACGCGGATGCCGTATACGGGCGCCAATTTCCTGCTCTCCTTCTCGCAGCCGAACTTCTATTTTCATGCCACCACCGCGTACGCCATCCTGCGCGCGCAGGGCGTCAAGCTTGGCAAGCGCGACTTCATCGGCATCCCGCGTTTGAAGCGGTAAGCCTGATCGACCCGCGACGGCGCAGGCCGCCGGAGCGGGTCGATCCCATCGATAAGGACATCCCCTGCGCGCCGTAGCCCTCTTGAAATGGTTTCGCCGCCGCGTGCGCGCGAGCGAAGCGATGTTCATCGTACTCGCGACGATCGTGGGGGCGGGGGCCGGTCTGCTGAGCGTCGTCCAGGGGACGATGGCGCGGACGATCCAGCGAATCCTGTTCGGGCTGCCGCCGGGCCAGCGGCTCAGCGCCGTACCGTCCCTGCCGCTGGCTGCGTTGCTCGTGCTCCCGGTCGGCGGGCTCGTGCTCGCTGCCTTCTCCTGGGGCGTGCGCGCGCGGCGGCGGCGGTTGGTCGACGCGGTCGAGGCGAATGCGCTCCATGGCGGGCGGATGACGCTCGGCGACAGCTTGGTGATTTCGGGCCAGACGGTGATTTCGAACGGATTTGGTGCGTCGGTCGGGCTCGAGGCGGCTTATGCGCAGCTCGGCGGCGCGCTGGCGTCGCTCGCGGGCGGGGCGTTCAATCTGCGGCGTGCCGATCTGCGTAACCTTGTCGGTGCGGGAACGGGGGCGGCGATCGGCGCCGCGTTCGGGGCGCCGCTGGCCGGTGCCTTCTACGCTTTCGAGATCGTGATCGGTGCGTACACGCCGTCGGCGCTCGCGCCGGTGGTCGCGGCGGCGCTCGCGGGCACCTTGGTCGCGCAAGGCCTGGGCGCGCAGCCCTATGTCATCGACGCTGCGACGATGCCGACCGAGACGCATCATTACCTCATCTATGCCGGGCTCGGTGCGCTCTGCGCGGGGCTCGGGATCGTGCTGATGCGCGCGGTGGCCTTGGTCGAGGCGGGTACGCGGCGCTTGCCACTGTTCGATTGGGCGCGGCCCGCGATCGGCGGCCTGTTGCTGATCCCGATCGCGATGCTCTCGCCGCAGGCGCTGTCGGCGGGGCATGGCGCGCTCCATGCCGATCTCGCGCTCGGTGCGCCGCTGACGCTCATCCTGATGGTGTTGCTGGTGAAATGCGCGGCGTCGATCGTGTCGCTCGGCTTCGGTTTCCGCGGCGGGCTGTTCTTCGCGTCGTTGTTTCTCGGCACGCTGGTCGGGCATCTGTTTGCGGGTGGATTGGCGCTGGCGATCGGCCACGATGTCGTCGATCCACGCAATGCCGCGCTCGTCGGGATGGCAGCGCTCGCGGTCGCGGTGGTCGGCGGGCCGATGACGATGGCGATGGTCGTGCTGCAGGCGACGCAGGATTTCGCGCTGACCGGCGCGGTGCTCGCGGCCGCGCTGGTCTCCTCGGCGATCGTGCGCGAGACGTTCGGCTACAGCTTCTCGACCTGGCGGCTGCATCTGCGCGGCGAGACGATCAAGAGCGCGCGCGATGTCGGCTGGGTCAAGACGTTGACCGCGGGGCAGATGATGCGCCGCGGAGTCGCGGTGGTGGCGGCGGACACGCCGCTTGGCACGTTCCGCAGCCATGTCCCGCTGGGATCGTCGAGCCGTACCGTGCTGGTCGATGGCGCGACGCACTACGCGGGCATCGTCCAGACCCCGGCAGCCTATGCCGAGGGCCTCGATACCCACGCCGCGGTCGGCCAGCTCGCGATCAACGTCGACGCGGCGCTGAAGCCAGGGATGGACATTGCCGAGGTGATGCGGCGCTTCGACGCATCGGGCGCCGACGAACTCGCCGTCCTCGACGACGATCGCGCGGTGCTCGGCATCCTGTCGGAATCGTTCGTCCGGCGGCGCTATGCCGAGGAGCTCGAAAAGACACAGCGCGAGCTGTTTGGCGAACGCTAGCCCCGCCGCCCTGTCCCCGCGCGCGTTCGTGTACCCGGGCGGAGGACGGATGCGCGCAGTTGCCGACGCCCGCTCAAGCTGCGCGCACCGCATCGCGGAATAGATCCTCGCCGACCGACGATGGTTGACGGCGTACGCCGTCGTGCGGCACTCCCGCCGCGTGGAGACAGCCCCCGACTTGGAAACCACGTTGCTCGGCCCGGTCCTCGCCGACCGCGCGTGTGGCGATTGCACCGCGTGTTGCACCGTTCTCACGGTCAACACGCCCGAGTTCGCAAAGCCCGCGGGAACGCCGTGCGTTCATCTTGCGACGCAAGGGTGCGGCATCCACGCCGTGCGCCCCCGCATCTGCCGCACCTGGTTCTGCGCGTGGCGGCGCATCGCGCGCATGCCCGAGGACGCGCGCCCCGACCGATCGGGCCTGCTCGTCTCGCTCACCTTCGTCCAGCACCCGCAAAACTGCCTCGAAGGCGTGTCGATCACCGTCCGCGCGCTCGAGGGGAGCAACGCGATCGAAAACGGCATGGCCGCCGCGGTGCTCGACAGCGTGTGCGATCGGTTGGTCCCCGTCTGGTTCAGCGACGGGTCCGAGAAGATGTTGATGCACCCCGACGCCGAAATCGCCGGCTTCGTCCTCTCGGGCGACCCCGCACCCGCCGAACTCCAAGACGAAGTCGTCGCCTGGCGCGCGCGCTACGGCGTTTTCGCGTCCGACGCTTAGTCGCGCGCGCGCGACCCCCGCCGCTGCGCTGGTTTCGGTCGCCCCCGCGCTTTAAGGGACTTGCAGACACGACGACGGGAGCTCGATCTGTGCTGGACGAGGTGACACGATGACGGCTGTAGCGATCCTGCTGGCACAGGCGGTCAGCCTGGCCGCGACCAACTATTCGGTCGACGTGCCGATGCGCGCGCCCGTGGCGCCGCCGGTCTGGGCGGACGAGTTCAACCAAAAGATCGACCACACCCGCTGGCGTTTCGACACCGAGCGCAACACGCAGGGCTGGGCCAATCACGAGAAGCAATATTACGCCGCCGACCGGCGCGAGAATGCGCGAATCGAGCACGGGGTGCTGGTGATCGAGGCGCGGCGTGAGGCGCTGCGCGCCGAGCCCGACTGGGGTGGGCAGGCATACAGCTCGGCCAAGCTCGTCAGCCGCAAGTCGCTCGGCTATGGTTTTTACGAAGTGCGCGCCAAGCTGCCGTGCGGGCGCGGCACCTGGCCGGCGATATGGTTGTTACCCCAGAGCGGGACATGGCCCGACATGGGGGAGATCGACCTGATGGAGATGGTCGGCTGGCAGCCACGCGTGGTGCATGCCACGGTGCATAGCGGGGCGTTCAACCATGTACGCGGTACGCAGCGCGGCGCCGAAACCCGCATTGCCAGCGCGTGCTCCGCCTATCACCGGTATCAACTCGACTGGCAGCCCCATTCGATCACGATCGGCGTCGACGGGCATGGCTACATGCGCGTTGTCGACGATCAGCCGGGCGGGCACGCCGCTTGGCCGTTCACCGTGCCGTATCGGCTGATCCTCAATCTCGCGGTCGGTGGCGATTGGGGCGGCGTCAAGGGGATCGACGATGCCGCGCTGCCGCAGCGCATGTCGGTCGACTACGTCCGCTACTGGCGCGCACCGTGAGCGAACCCGCGATCACCGTCCACCGCGTCGGGCGCGAGGCGCAGCCGGTGGTGGTGATCGACGGCTTTTCCGCCGAGCCTGATGCGTTGCGCGCCGCCGCGATCGCGGCGAGCTTTGGTCCTGCCGCGCAGCATTACCCGGGTATCCGCGCGGCGCTTCCGTTGGCGTATGTGCCCACGCACCTCGCGGTGTTGGCGAGCGTGCTCGGCCCGGTGCTCGGGCGTGGCGGTGCGGTCGACCTGATCGACGCGAGCTTCTCGATCGTCACGACGCCGCCCGCAGCGCTCGATATCCGCCAGCGCTTGCCGCATTGCGACGCGTTCGGCGCCGACCGGATCGCGCTGGTCCACTATCTCGCCCCGCACCATGCCGACGGAACCGCCTTCTTCCGGCATCGCTCGACCGGGTTCGAGACGATCGACGACGAACGCGCACCGATCTTCTTCGGCCAGCTCGAGGCCGAGCTCCGCCACGGCGGCGTGCCGCCCGCGCGCTATGTCAAGGGCGACACGCCGCTGTTCGAGCGCACCCTCGAAATCGAGGCGCGCTACAACCGCGCGCTCGTCTACCCGAGCTATCTGCTCCACAGCGGCGCGATCGCGCCCGACGCATTGCTGTCGGGCGATCCCGCGGACGGGCGGCTGACGGTCACCGCCTTCCTGTCGGTCGGTTAGGGTTTCATCGTCGCCGCCGAGACGTTCGCGGTCGAAACAAGCGCGCGATCGGTCGCATCATGCGCCAGTGCCACCCGGTAGCGGCCACCCGCGACCCGCCAGCCGGGCAGCGCCGGATCGTAATCCGCGAGGATCCGCGGCTCGGCGACGAGCGTGACGCGCTTTGCCTCGCCCGGCTTCAGCGTGACGCGCTGGAATGCCGCGAGCCGCATCGGCACCGCGGTGCCGTCGCGCGTAACGTACATCTGCGGCACGTCGGCGCCCGCGACGCGTCCGGTATTGACCACCTCGAAGCTGATGCTGAGCGTGGCGCCGCCCGTCACCACCGGGTTGCGATAGGCGAAGCGCGTGTAGCTAAGCCCGTATCCGAACGCGAAGAGCGGCGTGGCACGCGTCTTTTCGTACCAGCGATACCCGACATCGGCGCCTTCGGTGTACTCGATCGGGAAGCTCGCCAGTTGATGGTCGCTGGCATGGCCGGGGTCGGCGGCGGCCTGCGCCTCGGCGCTCGTCAGGCGGTCGAGCCCGACGGGAGCGGCGCGCGGTGCCTGGCTTGCACTGGCGGGGAAGGTGATCGGCAAGCGACCCGATGGATTGACGCGACCGGTAAGGATGTTGGCGATGGCGGGGCCGCCACGTTGGCCGGGATACCAGGCCTGGACGACTGCTGGCACCGCCGACAGCCACGGCATCAGCACGGGGCCGCCTGTTTCGATCACCGCGATCGTCTTGGGCTGCGCGGCGGCGACCGCGGCGATCACGTCGTCCTGACGGTCGGGCAGCGAAAGGTCGGCGACGTCCTGCGCCTCGGTCGCCCATTGCGTCGCGAACACGATTGCGACGTCGGCAGCCTTGGCGGCGGCAGCGGCGGCGACCGGGTCGCGGCCATCGATCCATGTGACCTGCGCTTGCGGCATCGCCGCGCGGATCGCGAGCAGCGGCGAGGAGGCGTGCCAGGTGATGCGCGCAAACGACGACGCGGCACCGCTGGTGAGCGGGATCTCGACCGGCGCGCCGCCGACCGAACGCACCTGGCTCGATCCTCCGCCCGACAGGACGCCGACATCGGCACGCCCGCCGATCAGCACGACGCGCTTCGCTGTGCGGGAAAGCGGCAGGAGGTTGCCCTCGTTCTTTAGCAGGACGATCCCGGCTTCGGCCGCGCGCTGTGCGACTTCGGCATGCGCGTCGTACGAGATCGGCTGCGCGGTATCGGCGGGCGCATCATAGGCGCCGGTCTCGATCAGCCCGGTCAGATAGCGGATCACCATGTCGTCGAGCCGCGCCATCGGCACGCGGCCGGCGGCGATATCGGTCTTGAGCGGATCACCGAAATAGATGGCGCGATCGAGTTCCTGCCCGGATTCCTGATCGAGCCCGGCGTTCGCCGCCTTGGCGGTCGAATGCACCGCGCCCCAATCGCTCATCACCCAGCCGCGATAGCCCCAGTCGCGCTTGAGCACGTCGTTCATCAGATGCGCATTCTCGCACGCCCAGTCGCCATTGACCTTGTTGTATGCGCACATCACCGAGCCGGGCTTGCCCGTCTCGATCGCGATCTGGAACGCGAGCAAGTCGCTCATCCGCAGCGCCGCCTCGCCAATCCTGGCGTCGACGACGGTACGGCCGGTTTCCTGCGAATTGAGGGCGAAATGCTTGACCGTCGAAACGATGTGGTTCGACTGGACGCCTGCGATGTGGGCGCCCGCGAGCATGCCCGAAAGTAGCGGATCCTCGCCGAGATATTCGAAGTTGCGGCCGTTCCACGGATCGCGTGTCAGATTGACCCCGCCGGCAAGCAGCACGGTGAAGCGCTTGGCGCGCGCTTCGGCGCCGATCATCGCGCCGCCGGCCCGCGCGATCGCGGGATCGAAGGTTGCCGCGGTCGCGAGGCTCGAGGGGAGGGCGGTCGCGACGTCGCCCTTGCGCTGTTCGATCTGGTTGGCGACGCCAAGCGAGGCGTCGCTTTCGCGAATCAGCGGAACACCCAGGTGCGGAATGCCATCGATATGGCCGGCCGACGGAATCAGCTCGTTTGGCGTCTTGCCCTTGGCCATTGGCGGGAAGAGTCCGTGAACGAGCGCGATTTTCTCGTCGAGTGTCATTTTGGCAACGATCGCCGCCGCACGCGCGCGCGCGTCCTGCGCCGCAGCTTTCGCGGGCGATTGGCGCGCGACGACGGGCGACGTGCAGGCGATGCCGGAAAGCAGCGTTGCGCCCAGCAGCCAGCGGTGAAACGTCTTCGCCATTTCAGAAATCCTCCCAGATCTTGGCGCGCTGCCCTCGCCGACGCGGGCTACCCCGCGCGGCAGTGCCGCCGCCTGCGGTGCCTAGACAGCACATCCCGGGAACGTTCACAACCACCCGTTTCCGCCAGTTCGTCGACTTGACAATCGCTTTGCTGCGGAACAAGTGAACGTTCTCAAATCAAGAGGGCGCAGGGGTAACGCGCCGCTACTCAGGGAGGATGATGATGGGGGGCTTTAGCAGCCGTTTGGCGACGCGTTTGGCGCTTGGCGTATCGACGCTCGCGCTCGCGGGCTATCCGATGATGGCCGTTGCGCAGGACGCGGCATCGACGATGGGCAACACCGGTCCGTCGACCACACAGGACGCGCCGACCGGCACCGCGACGACGCAGAGCACCGCGACCGCAGACGGGACCGATGCGAGCGGCGATATCGTCGTCACCGGCATCCGCGCCTCGCTCCGTAGCTCGATCAACCTCAAGCGCAACGCGCAGGGCATTGTCGACGCGATCTCGGCCGAGGACATCGGCAAGTTCCCCGACACCAACCTGGCCGAATCGCTCCAGCGCATCACCGGCGTGTCGATCGACCGTTCGAACGGCGAAGGCCAGTTCGTCACCGTCCGCGGCTTCGGCCCCGAGTACAATCTCGTCACGCTCAACGGCCGCCAGCTCGCGACCTCGACGATCGGCGACGGCAACAGCGCCCCGGTCTCGCGTTCGTTCGATTTCGCGAACCTCGCTTCTGAGGGCGTCGCCGCGCTCGAAGTTTATAAGTCGGGCCGCGCGAGCGTTCCGTCGGGCGGCATCGGTTCGACGATCAACATTCGCACCCCGCGTCCCTTCGACAAGCCCGGGATGCGCGGCTCGCTGTCGGCGCGCGGCGTGGTCGACACGTCGCAGAATGGCGGCAAGGACGTGACGCCCGAAGTTTCGGGCATCTTCTCCGACACCTTCGCCGACGATCGTATCGGCGTGCTCATCCTCGGTTCGTTCCAGGAGCGGCGTTTCAGCGCGAACCAGGCCAATGTCGGCTTCCGCGACGGCTATCTCGGTGCCGAGAACAATTGGGGTTCGCTCGCGCAACCAGGCGACCCGCGCGCCGCCAACATCGCCAATCGCCCGGGCGCGACCGACGTCTATCAGGTGCCGCAGAACGCGGGCTACGACGTCGTCAACGGCAAGCGCCAGCGCATCAACGGGCAGGCGGTACTCCAGTTCAAGCCGACCGACACCCTGACCGCAACGTTCGACTATACCTATTCGCGCAACACCGTCGACATTCGCGATAACAGCGTCGGCATCTGGTACAACCACAACGACACGTCGAGCTCGTGGACCAACGGCCCTGTCGCGGGCCCGAACTTCTACACCGAGCGGTTCGGCGCGGGCGAGACCAAGGATCTGGCGTATTCGGCGTCGCAGACGTCGGCGCGCAGCGAGAACAAGGCGATCGGCGGCAACCTCACTTGGAAGGGGCCGGGCGGGGTCACCGTCGTGCTCGACGTCAATCACTCGACCGCGACGTCGAAGCCCAACAGCCCGTACGGCAACAGCAACTCGGTCGGCACCGCGGTATTCGGCGTCCAGAACCAGACGATCAACTTCCAGAACCAGTTGCCTGTCATCTCGTATAACATGTATTCGGGCATCGATCCGCTCAATGCCGCGAACATCGTCCCGACCGGCAACGCCTTCCGCAATTCCTACTTCCGCGACGAGATCAACCAGATCCAGCTGAAGGGGCATTACGATCACAGCCACGGCTTCCTCGAAAGCCTCGACTGGGGCGTGCAATATACCGACAACAAGGTCCGCTCGGCCTATAGCGTGTTGCAGAACGACACGTGGGGCGGAACCGGCGGCGACAGCGCGGCGCAACGCGCGGCGGCGGCGGCATTGCTGCCCGACAGCCTGTTCACGCTGACCAGCATTCCCGACAAGTTCTCCGGGATCAGCGGCGCGAATTCTGCGGACATCGTCAAGTCGTTCTACACGTTCGACCTGCCGAGCGTCGTCAAGCTGCTCGACCAGGCGTACAAGATCTGTGGCGGGGCCGGCCAGTGCCTGCTCCCGTACACCACCGATTCGCGCGTCCGCGAGAAGACGATCGCGCCGTACTTCCAGTTCAACGGCAAGTTCGACGTGTTCTCGGTGCCCGGCCACATCATCGGTGGCGTGCGCTACGAAACGACCGACGTCAGCGCGACCGCGCTCGTGCCGAACCCATCGGGCGCGCGGCAGAATTCGCAGAACGAGTTCAACATCCTGTTCAACGGCAACGGTTTCACGTCGTTCAAGGGCAGCTATCAGAACTGGCTCCCGTCGGTCGATTTCGACATCGAGCCGACCGACACGATCAAGCTGCGGGCGTCGTACAGCCACACCATCACTCGTGCGGACTATGGCAGCCTGCAGGGCGGTCGCCGGCTCGATCAGCTGTTCCGGGTCGGCGGTGGTACCGGCTCGGTCGGCAATCCCAATCTGATCCCGTTCAAGTCGAAGAACATCGATCTGTCGGCAGAATGGTATTACACCAAGGAGAGTTACATCTCGGTCGGCTATTTCCACAAGAACGTGTCGAACTATATCAGCACGACCGTCGTCAATCAGACGATCCCGGGCATCACCTCGCCGACGACGACGTTCAACGGCGTGACGCAGAACGGTCCGCGGTATCAGGCGGCACTCAATGCACTCGGAGCGAATGCGACCTTCGCGCAGATTCGCGACTATATCGGCGCCAATTATCCGGGCGGCGTGGTCAATGGGACGATCGTTGCGCAGGCGAACGATCCGCTAGTCAACTTCGTGATCCAGACGCCGTTCAACAGCGCGCAGACCGCCAGTGTCGACGGCTTCGAATTCGCGATCCAGCACAATTTCTGGAACACCGGGTTCGGCACGATCCTGAACTACACGATCGTCCGCGGCAATCAGAACTATAACAACCGCTTGCCGTCGAGCGTGCCGCAGTTCGCGATCACGGGTCTTTCGGACAGCGCCAACGCAGTGCTGTTCTATGACAAGAACGGGCTGCAGGCGCGCGCCGCGTATAACTGGCGCAAGGGGTATTTGGCGGGGGCCGGCGTCAACCCGACCTACATCAATACCTACGGCCAGCTCGACGTCAGCGCGAGCTACGCGATTACCAAGAACATCTCGGTGTTCGTCGAGGGCATTAACGTGAACAGCGAGAATCGCAGCGGCCATCTCCGCTCGGACCGCAATGTCACGTTCGTGACCAAGCAGGATCCACGCTACTCGGCGGGGGCGAGGATCTCCTTCTAGCAACCGGTGCCACCCTCGCGATGCGAGGGTGGCGTTTTCCGGGGCCACGCGGCACAAGCGTCAGCGAACCGGGCCCGAGTACGGACCCCGCAACAGGACGGGCCAATTGGATACGGCCATCTCTAAAGTCGTCATCGTCGGTGGCGGTACCGCCGGTTGGCTTGCCGCGTGTCGTATCGCCGCGGCGGCGCGGCCCTCCGCGGCGCATCCGATCACGGTGACCCTCGTCGAATCTCCCGACGTTGCGACGATCGGGGTGGGCGAGGGGACGTGGCCGACGATGCGCGCGACGCTCGAGCGGATCGGGATCGGCGAGGCCGAGTTCCTGCTCGCCTGCGATGCTTCGTTCAAGCATGGCTCGCGCTTCCACGGCTGGGCGACCGGCGCGGCGGACGACGTTTACTTCCATCCCTTCACGCCGCCCCTGGAAGCCGACGCGCGCGCGCTCGTCGCCGCGTGGCAGGCCGAAGCCGCGGGTGCCGCGTTCGCCGACGTGGTCACGCCGCAATCGCAGGTTGCAGGACAGTGCCTCGCGCCACGCCAGCGATCGATGCCCGATTATGCGGGCGCGCTGAACTATGGCTATCATCTCGATGCGGGCAAGCTCGCGGCTTTGCTGATGCGGCATGCGACCGAACGGCTCGGCGTGCGGCACGTGCGCGATCATGTGATCGGTGTCGATCGCACGGCGACGGGCGAGGTGATCGCCGTAAATACCCGCGACACCGGCGCCGTCACAGGCGATCTGTTCCTCGATTGCACCGGCCACGCCGCGCTGCTCGTGGGCGACGTGCCGTTCATCGACCGCAGCGACGTGCTGTTCAACGATCGCGCGCTGGCGGTGCAGGTCCCCGTCGCCGCCGACAGTCCGATCGCCGCGCAGACCGACGCGACCGCGCATGCGGCGGGCTGGATCTGGGACATTGGCTTGCCCACCAGGCGCGGTGTCGGCTGCGTCTATTCCTCCGCGCACATGAGCGACGACGCCGCGCTGGAAACGTTGAGCGCGTATCTTGGCAGCGACGAACCGGTCACGCCGCGCCGGCTGACCTTCCGCTCGGGCCACCGCGACCGCTTCTGGACCGGCAATTGCCTCGCGATCGGGCTCTCGGCGGGGTTCCTCGAGCCGCTCGAGGCGTCGGCGATCGTGACGATCGAGCTGGCGCTCGACGCGCTGCTCGACGACTGGCCGACGCACGAAACGATGCCGCTGACGGCGGCGCGCTTCAACACGCTGTTCCGCTATCGCTGGGACCGGATCGTCGAATTCCTCAAGCTGCACTACGTGCTCAGCCGGCGCGAAGGGCGGTATTGGCAGGACCACCGCGATCCCGCGTCAATCCCGCCGCGGCTCGCCGAGCTGCTCGCGCTGTGGCAGCACCGGCCGCCGACGCGCGCCGATCTGCCGATGGTCGACGAGCTGTTTCCGGCGGCGAGCTATCAGTATATCCTGTACGGCATGGGGGCACGGGTCCCCGATCCCGGCCCGCTGCGTGGCGGTCCGCTACCGTCGTTCGCCCCGATCGCCCAGCGCACGCGCGGAATGGTCGCGACGCTGCCGCCGATCCGCGCGTACCTCGACGCGTGCCGGGCGGCATTTCAACCGATCGCTATGGAGCATATGAACTGATGGCCAACCACGTCCTGCTCACCAGCGACGATCACCGAACGCTCCGCATCACCTCCGAGCGTAGTGCCGCGCTTGGCGACGCGGTGATGTCGTGCCTGATCGTGCCGAGCGAGTTTCGGCGCGTGCAGAACGAATATCCGATCCTGTTTCGTCTCACCCCACAGCGCGATCGTTTCCAGGCGCTCGCGATGTTCGGCTTCGAACCCGGCGAGAACCTGTTCCTCGCTGGCGAGCGGTGGGAAGCCCGCTACCGTCCGCTCGCGCTCGAGATCCAGCCCTTCCTCATCGGGCATCCCGCGACCGAGGGCGGCGACAAGCAGATCCATCTCGACCTCGACCATCCGCGCGTCGCGACCGGCGGCGAGGGGGTGCGCGTGTTCGACGATCTCGGCCGGGCGACGCCGTATCTCGAGACGATCGCCGAGCAGCTCGGCGAGCTCGATGCTGGCTGGCAAGCGAGCGAAGGCTTCTTCGCCGCGCTCGCGCGCCACGAATTGCTCGAGCCGCTGACGCTCGAGATCACGCTCGCCGACGGCAGCACCAACCGGCTGGTCGGCTATCACGGAATCGCCGAGGAACGGCTGCAGCAGCTCGACACCGTGGCGCTGGGGGAACTCCACGCCGACGGGTATCTGCTGCCAGTGTTCATGGCGCTCGCTTCGCTCGCCAACGTCGCCGAGCTGGTCGAGCGCAAGAGCCGACGGGGCGACCTGCGTGGCTGAAGCCGTCCCCTTCGTCTTCAAGGATCTCGCGTCCGTGCCCGAGGTCGAGGTCGCCGACGCGGCCGAGCTCGACGCACGGCTGCGCGCGGCCGATGCGCCGTTCGTCGTGCGCGGGCTGGTCAAGGACTGGCCGCTGGTCGAGGCGGGGCGCCGCTCGTCGCGCGACGCGCGCGTTTATCTGCTGCGCCACCACCGCGACACCGGCTTCACCGTCGCGATCGGCGAGCCCGGCGGCGATGGCCGGCTGTTCTACGATGCGGCGATGGCGATGAATTTCCGCACGCTGCGCGCCAAGCTGCCCGACATCTTCGGGCGGATTGATGCGATCGAAGGCAAGGCGGGGGCGCCGCCGGTCTATCTCGCCTCGATCGACATGCACCAGTTCTTCAAGGGTCTGTATGAGGCGAACCATGTCGATCTCGGCGATCGGACGTGTCTTGCAAGCATCTGGATCGGCACCAGGACGCGGATCGCCGCGCATAACGATCTGCCCAACAATCTGGCGTGCGTGGGCGTGGGGCGGCGGCGTTTCACGCTGTTCCCGCGCGAGCAGTTCCGTAATCTCCATCTCGGGCCGATCGACAACACGCCTGCGGGGCGCGCGATCAGCATGGTCGATTTCCACGCGCCCGACGCGCAGCTGCACCCGCGTTTCCCCGACGCGCTCGCGCACGCCCAGGTCGCCGAACTCGAGGCGGGCGACGCGCTCTATATCCCCGCGCTGTGGTGGCATCACGTCGAGGGGCTCGCCGATTTCAATGTGCTGGTGAACTATTGGTGGCGCGAGACGCCGCGCTGGATGGGCTCGCCGCAGGACGCGCTCAACCATGCGCTGCTCGCGATTCGCGACTTGCCCGCCGACCAGAAACAGCATTGGCGCGACCTGTTCGAGTATTACGTCTTTACCAACGGCGACGACGTGACCGCGCATATCCCGGAGGCGGGGCGCAGCATCCTCGCCCCGCTCACCCCGGAAAGCGCCGATCGCATCCGCGCCTTCCTGCTCAGGAACCTCAGCCAATGATCGCCAGCCCACGCCGTATCGTCGTTGCCGGGGGCGGAACCGCGGGCTGGATGGCCGCCGCCGCGATCGCGCGGACGATGGGCCGCACCGCCGAAGTGACGCTGATCGAATCCGATGCGATCGGGACGGTCGGGGTGGGCGAATCGACGATCCCGCCGCTCGTCACCTACAATCGGCTGCTCGGCATCGGCGAGGCCGATTTCATGCGCGCGACGCAGGCGACCTTCAAGCTCGGCATCCTGTTCGATGGCTGGAAGGACGGGACCGACCGGTATTTCCACTCGTTCGGGACGACCGGGCAGGACCATTGGTCGGCCGGCTTCCAGCATTTCTGGATGAACGGCCGCGAGCGCGGGCATGACGCGGCTTACGACGCCTATTGCCTCGAGCTGGTCGCCGCGATGGAGGGCAAGTTCGCGCATCTCCCCGACGAGCGGATGAACTACGCCTATCAGCTCGATTCCTCGCTCTATGCGCAATTCCTGCGACGGATGGCCGAGGGTGACGGCACGCGGCGGATCGAAGGCAAGATCGCACGCGTCGCGCTCGATGGCGAGACCGGCGACGTCGCCGCACTGCATCTGGAATCTGGCGTGGTCGTCGAGGGTGACCTGTTCCTCGACTGTACCGGCTTTCGCGCGCTGCTGATCGAGCAGGCGTTGCACACCGGCTATGACGACTGGAGCCACTTTCTGCCGTGTGACTCGGCGATCGCGGTGCAGACCGAGAACGTCCGGCCACCCGTTCCCTATACGCGCGCGATGGCGCACGATGCGGGCTGGCAGTGGCGCATCCCGCTGCAGCATCGCACCGGCAACGGCATCGTCTATTGCAGCCGCTACCTCGACCGCGACGCCGCGCTCGAGCGCCTGCTCGGCAATGTCGAGGGCACGGTGCTGACCGAGCCGAACAATATCCGCTTCGTTACCGGCGCGCGGCGCCGGCAATGGCACCGCAACGTCGTCGCGATCGGGCTGTCGGGCGGGTTCATGGAGCCGCTCGAATCGACCAGCATCCATCTCATCCAGCGCGCGATCCTGCGGCTGATCCGGATGATGCCGGGCGGCGCGATCTCGCCGCGCGACGTGGCCGAATTCAACGATCAGCAATTCGCCGACATGGAGCAGATCCGCGACTTCCTGATCCTCCACTACAAGGCGACCAACCGCCGCGACTCCCCGTTCTGGCGGCAATGTGCGGCGATGGAGGTGCCCGAGAGCCTGGCACAGAAGATCGCCTTGTTCCGCGAGACCGGCCGTGTGTTCCGGCGCAACGAGGAACTGTTCGCCGAGAATAGCTGGGTGCAAGTGATGCTGGGGCAGGGGATCGAGCCTGCCGCCAATCACCCGATCGCCGACAAATTGCCCGATGAAGAACTGGCGCGGTTTCTGGGGACGCTGCGCGAGAATGTCGCCCGCACCGTCGCCGGGTTGCCGGCGCATGCCGACTATGTCGCGCAATATTGCGGCGGCTGAGCGGGATGGCGCGCAGACGGCAGGCCGTCACGATCAAGCATGTCGCGGCGGATGCAGGGGTGTCGCTGCAGACCGTCAGCCGTGTCGTCAACAAGGAGGCCGGCGTCCGGCCCGAGATGGTCGCGCGGGTGCAGGAAGCGATCGACCGGCTCGGCTACGTCCCCTCGATCGCGGCGCAGCGGATGGGCGGTTCGCGCTCGTATCTGATCGTCGCGCTCAACGACCGCGAGCGTACGATCGCCGACTGGCGCGCGCGGGAGGGAACCGACTGGGTCGACCAGATGCTGCTCGGCGGGATGCTGACCTGCGCGACCTACGGCTATCGCATGATCGTCGAGCTGGTCGACACGCATAGCGACCATATCGCGCGCGAGCTGATGGGGGCGATCGCCGCGCTCCAGCCCGACGGCGTGATCCTGACGCCGCCGCATTCGGAAAATCCGCTGATCATCGACTTGCTCGAGGCGCAGCGGATCAGCTTCGCGCGGATCGGCTCGCGGCGCGCAGGCGCGGGTTTCGCGCTGACGATGGATGACGAGCGCGCGGCACAGCTGGCGACGAAGCACCTGATTGCGCTTGGCCATCAGCGGATCGGCTTCATCGCCGGCCCTTCCGAATACACGTTGAGCGGGTGGCGCATCGACGGCTGGCGCGCGGCGATGGCGGCGGCGGGGCTCGCCGACGATCTACTCGCCCGCGGCGATTTCGGTTATGCGTCGGGCCGGGCCGCAGCGGCGGCATTGCTCGACGCGGCCGAGCCGGCGACCGCGATCATCGCCAGCAACGATCAGATGTCGCTTGCCACGCTCGAACTGTGCCGCGAGCGCGGGATCGCGGTGCCGCACGATGTGTCGCTGATCAGCTTCGACAACACCCCGATCGTCCGCTTCACCCATCCGCCGCTCACCGCGATCGACCAGCCGATCGCCGATCTGGCCGCGCGCGCGGTCGAACTCATTATCGGCGAGCTTGCGGGACGCGAGGCACCCGAGCAGCCGATCATCGTGTCGGCGAAGCTCGAATTGCGGCAATCGACCGCACCGCGCCGCTGACCGCGTTCAAACGCTTGGCCGTGGCGGGTGCTACGTCCTAAGCGTCGCGCGTATGACCGTGTATCAGGACCGCTTCTTCTCCGCTCGCCGCGCCGCGCGATCGACCCTGCTGGTTCCGGTGCTGGGTGCGCTCGGCTATGCCGGATGCGTCACTGCCTATCTCCCGCTGCTGACGCTGCTGCTGCCGCTGCGGGTCGAGCAGATCGCGGGGGACGCGCGGTTCGGCGTGCTCGCGACGGCGCTGATCGCCGGGGCGGTGATGGCGAGCGTGTCGGGGATCGTCTTCGGCTGGCTGAGCGACCGCGCGCTCGAACGCGGCGGTGGGCGGCGGCCGTGGATCGCGGCGGGGCTGATCGCGACGCTCGCTTCGTACGCCGGCATCGCAGTCGCGCGCACGCCCGAAATGCTCGTCGTCGCGGTGATGGTGTTTCAGGTGGCGCTCAACGCCGCGCTCGCGCCGCTCGTCGCGTTGCTGGCCGAGGAGAGCCTCGATCGGCAGAAGGGCGTGATGAGCGGCTTGCTCGGCGCCGCGCAGCCGTTCGCCGCGGCCATCGGCCCGCTGTTGATCGCCTGGACCGCGCCGGGACTGGGGCTTCGCCTCGCGGCGATCGGGGTGATCGCGACGCTGTGCCTGATCCCGCTGCTGGCGACGTCGGCCAGACCGACCGCGCAGCCCGGCGATCGGACCGTCGCGGCGTCCTCACGCGACCTCGGGCTTGCCTGGATTGCGCGGCTGCTCGTCCAGATCGCGGGCAATGTGCTGTTTGCCTATCTGCTGTTCTTCATGGAGCAATTCGTCGCGCCGTCCGCGCGCGCCACCGTGCCGGTCGAGGTCGGCGGGCTGATCCTCGCCGCCAATATCGTGCCGTTGCCGATCGCGCTCGTGCTCGGCCGCTGGTCGGACCGGATCGGACGCCGCAAGCCCTTCCTCGTCGCGGCGGCGCTGCTCGATGCGACGGGGCTGGTGGTGATGGCGGTCGCGCAGGGATGGGCCGTCGCGGCGATCGGCTTCGGCCTGTATTCGATCGGCTGGTCGGTCTTTCTGACGCTGCAGATTGGCTTCGTCATGCAATTGTTGCCAAACCCACGACGGCGCGGACGCGATCTGGGGCTGATCAACCTGTCGAACACGGCACCAGTGCTGATCGGGCCGGCATTGGCCTGGGGGTTGGCGAGCCCGCAGTCCTTCGCTCCGCTGCTGCTGACGCTTGCCGCCTTGTCGCTGGCTGGGGGCATCGCGATGCTCGGGGTCAAGGGACGCAAATGACGCGCGGCGCGATCCGGCCGGCCGCTGGCAGCATTCGGGAGTGATCTTGGCGTAGCGCATGCCCACCCGTCACTCGGCGGTCGTGTAGATGGACCGAAGTGCGATGTTCGTCCCGCTGCTCGCGGCGTCGCTCGCTGGCAAGCGCCGTCGGCATCCAGCACGAGTACGATCAGTTAAGGAAACAGGCTCTATGCAACGGTATGAGCAAGTTCGACCTCGATACGATATGGCCCACGCAAACGCTGCTGCCGACCGCTTCCCGCCTGCTGGATATGTTGCCGGGGCTCGTCGCCTATTTCGGACCCGACCTGCGGTATCGCTATGCCAATGCGACGTATGCGACGTGGCGCGGTCTCAAACCCGCGCAGATCATCGGCCGGACGTGCCGCGAGATCGTCGGCGAGGCGAACTATCAAAGCGTGGAAATGCGGCTCGAGGCAGCGCTTCAGGGCAAGACGGTCACTGCCGAATATACGCTGTTCGACGGGAACAATGCGCGCCGCGTACAAGGCAGCTATGTCCCCGATATCGATCCGGCCGGGTGCGTGCTTGGCGTCGTCGCGCTCGTTACCGACATCAGCGTTCGTGAAGATCTCGAGGCGCGGATCGTCGAGACCGAAGGCATGTTCGACGATGCCTTCGATCATGCCCCGATCGGGATGGTCGTCATCAACGTCGATGGGCGGATGGAGCGCGTCAACGAGGCCTTCTCGACGATGCTGGGCCGGTCGAGCGAAGCGCTGACCGGAACCGATTTTCGTGCGATCACGCATCCCGATGACGTCGCGGCTGACGATCGCCAATTCCGCCAGTTGGTCGCCGGACGGCGCGCCGGCTATCGCATGGACAAACGCTATCTGCGCGGCGATGGCGAGGTCGTCCACACGACGCTTGCCGTCTCCGCGGTGCGGGGGCTGGACGGCGCCGCCCCGGTGCGGCTCATAGCGCAGATCGAAGACGTTTCGGAACGCCGCACGGCCGAACGCGAGCAGCAGGAGATCACCGCGCGGCTGATGCTGGCGATGGAAGCGGTGCGCGGCGGCTTCTGGCATATCGATGTCGAAAGCATGCGTTTCGAGATGTCGCCGTCGTTCCAGCGCTTCGTCACCGGCAGCGATACGGGTGCCTCCTCCGATCTCGCGGATTACGCCGAGCGAATCCTGCCCCCCACGCGCGAGGCGGCGTCGGTCCAGGCGTTGCTCGACGGGACGATCGACGAGACGTCGGTCGAATATGCGTTGCAGACCATTGCAGGGCCGCGCTGGATGCGGTGCGACCGCCGCTTGCTGCGCGCGCCCGACGGCAGCCCGCTTCGCATCGTCGGCGTGACGATCGACGTCTCGGAAGACCGTGAGCGCCAACTCAAGGCCGAAGCCGAAGCGGGAACCGATCCCTTGACGGGGCTGCTCAATCGGCGGGGCCTCGACCAATGCCTTGCCGACCCCGCATTGCGCCTGCCGCTCGGCGTGCTGGCGATCGATCTGGATCGCTTCAAGTCGATCAACGACAGCTTCGGCCATTCGGTCGGGGATGCCGTGCTGGTCGAGGTCGCTGAGCGCCTGCGCCAGGCGGTTCGGCCGACCGATCATGTCGCCCGGCTCGGCGGCGACGAATTCGCGGTGCTGTTGCCCGAATCGACCGACGACCGCGTCGCAGCCGTCGCCGAGCGGATCGAGACAGCGCTCAATCACGCCATGGTGAGCGCGGGCGTTACGGTATCGATCAGCGCGAGCGTAGGGGCGGTGTCGAACGAGGCGGACGATGGCGCAACTGCGGTCGAGCGCTTCAATGCGGCGTGGCGTCGCGCCGATGCCGCGCTCTACGAGGCCAAACGCGCTCGCCACAGGCGCTGGCTGCACCGCGACTGATTTCGCCGGCGGATATCGCGGTGGAAAGAAGCGGACCCAGGCTCCGCAGTCCGCACGGCACCGACCGTGGGGATCGCTGCCGACGGTGTCGTTTGGCGCGCGTTTCTATAGCGATGCCGGATGGCGGTGGGCTTCGTCCGCGTGCTGCGCGACGCAACCGCGCTTGGCCGCAAGGTCGCGGAGATGCTCGACGCCACGGTGCCCGCGGCGAGGCGGCGTCGCCTCAGCGAAACAGCGCGAGTGGGATCGCCTGGCCCATCCGGGCATAGCCCTTGGCCGAGGGGTGCAGTCCATCGCCCGAGTCGAATGCCGCCGCCAGCCGGGCGGGATCGGCGGGATCGCGCATCACCGCGTCGAAATCGACCACTGCGTCGAACACGCCCGACGTCCGGATCCAGGCGTTCACGGCGAGGCGATCGGCTTCGCCCGCTGTGCCGGGATGATAATAGGCCGATCCGCCATCGGGCAGGATCGTCGCGCCAATGACCTTGATCCCATGGGCATGCGCGCGCGCGACGATCTGGCGATAGCCTTGCTCGAGCTCGGCGACGAGTGCGGCATGCTCGGCCGCGGACACCGGATGGTCGCGCGTGAGAACGCCGAGATCGTTGACCCCCTCGAGCACGATCAGATAGCGCACGCCGGCTTGCGCGAGCACGTCGCGGTCGAGCCGGGCGAGCGCGTTGGGGCCGAGCCCGTCGCGCAGCACGCGATTGCCGCCGATCCCGTGGTTGACGAGCGACAGCCCCGATCCGGCGGGGAGCCGCGCCGCGAGCACGTCGGTCCAGCGATCGTCGCGGTCGGTGGTGGCGCCGTGCCCGTCGGTGATCGAATCGCCGAGTGCGACGATCGTCCTGCCGCAGCCGGCGACATCGACACCCGATGCGAAATACCAATGCCCGACGCGGTCGCCGACGAGCGCGGTGTCGCCGCTATGGTTGCCCGCGGCGATGTAGCTGCTCGTACGTGAGCCCGGGTGGCTGGTCACCGCGGAGGGCGCTTCGGGCAGATGGAGGCTGATCGACAGGGTCGCGCGATCGGATCGGAAACGTAGTCGGCGCCGGCCGGTATGCTGATTTGGGATTGGCCGCCGAACGTGACGGCATGGTCGCTGCCGGCGCGGATGCGCGGCGAACCGCTCGCCTCGGCCAGCGCCACGTGCGCCGAGTCGATCGTCAGCGGGGCGGTCCCGACGAGGTTCGATAGGTGGATCCGCACGCGCTTGCCGCCGCGCGAGAGCCGGACCGTCTGGCGCAGCGTCGCATCGCGCAGCTTGGCGGCGATGCCGGTCTCGGCCGGGTCGGCATCGCGTTGCGACGAGGCCCAGCTCGCGCTCCAGCTTGCGGTGCAGGCCGGAGCGGCGGTTGCGAGCGCGGGCACGCTCAGCGCGAGCAACGCCGTAAACGAGCGAATGAGCATCGAGCGGTCTCCCCGTTGGTCAGTGGCGGTCACCCGGTCCGCTCCGCTGCAACCGGCGTATAGCGCGGAACGAGAAAGGGGATCACGCTGAATGCCACGCTATACGCGCACGAGGCGATGAGGAAGATCGGCTGATAGCTGCCGAGCATATCGAGGATGGTCCCGGCGAACTTCGCCATGATCATCCCGCCGACAGCCCGCCAAGCCCGATCACCGAACGGCGCGACCGCGCGGGAACAGGTCGCCCGGCAGCACATCGACGCTGACCGAGAAGCCCTGATGCGTCGCGCACGCGAGGCCGATCGACAGCACCGCGACCCACATACTGGGCACCTGCGCGGCCAACGCGATCGGCTGAGCGAACAGCGCGCAGGCAAACATCGCGGTGTTGCGCGCACGGCCCGTCTGCCAGCCGCGCAGCAACAGCCGCGACGACAGCCACCCGCCGCCGTCGAACACAATCTTCGCATCGTCGAGGCGGTGCTCCCGGCGCACTGTGCCCGGGCGGATACCGTCAGGATCTGGCGGCTCGACGACACTGTCGGGCTCGAGTGGGTGAAAGCACGCGTCGTTTCGCCCTGATCCCTGCTCGGGCGCGGTCAGAACAGCGGCGCGGCCATCGTCAGCAGATTGTCCACGAAGCGGCGGGGGAGCGATCGCTGGGCGACGCCACCATGATCGATCTCGGTCGCAGCGGCGAGCCAGCGGCGTTGCTGCGCGCCGACCTCGGCCGCCAGTGCGGGCGATTCGAACAGCACGTTGTTCTCGAAATTGAGGTCGAGGCTCCGGCGGTCCATGTTGGCCGAGCCAACGAGCCCAAGCGCCTCGTCGACGACGAGCGTCTTGGCATGGAGCAGGCCGCCGCGAAACTCGTGGATATGCACGCCCGCGCGCGCCAGCATGGGGTAATAGGCGCGGCTGATCGCGCCGACGATGCGACTGTCGTTGCGCTGCGGAAAGACGATCGTGACTTGTACCCCGCGCCGCGCGGCCGCGATAATCGCGTTGAGCAAGGGCGGGTCGGGCGCGAAATACGGGGTGGTGATCACCGCTTGCTCGCGCGCCGCCGCGAGCACCGCGACGAAGATGTTGGTCATCGTCGCATGGGGCGACAGCGGGCCGGTGCCGACCGCGATCGCCGGGAAGCCGCCGGCGCGCGGCGCAGGCGGGGCGGCTGCGAGTACGGGGCGCATGTCCTCGCCGGTCTCGGCCATCCACGCCGAGGCGAAGATCAGCTCGGCCTGGCGCGCGACGGGGCCTTCGTAGCGGATCAGGATGTCGACCCACGGCGCGAAGTGGCGCTTGGGGAGGAAGGCCGGATCGGCGCAGTTCTGGCTGCCACACCACGTGATCCCGCCATCGACGACGATGATCTTGCGGTGGTTGCGCAAGTCGGTGCGATGCCCGGAAAGCACGCCAAGCCCGAGCGGGACGGGCAGCGAAGCGTAGACGTGCGCGCCGGCGTCGCGCATCGCAGTCCATTGTCGCGAGCGGATCAGCGCGCGCGAGCCGATCGCATCGGCGACGATCCGGCATGCGACGCCGCGGCGCGCGGCGCGGCATACGGCGTCGACGACCTTGGTGCCGTTGCTGTCGCCGAGCCAGATGTAGAAGGACAAATGGACCGTCCGCGTCGCGGCATCGATGTCGGCGACGATCGCGGTGATCGCCGCATCCGCGCCCGATGCGACTTGCGCCGTATTGCCCGTTGCCACCGGCCACCGGCTCGTCGCTTCGCACGTCCGGAAGGAGCCTTCCATCGCGGGAGACAGCATTGGCGTCGGCGCCAACGGCGCGTAGGGTAACAGCGTCGTGTACGCCGCGCGGGCGCGCTGCTTGAACGCGGTGGAGATCCACGGCTCGCCGAACAGCAGATAGAGCACCGTCCCGATCCCCGGCAACGCGATCAGCAGCAGCAGCCACGCCGCGCGCGCATAGGCGTCGCGCCCCTCGAGCAGGATCGCGCGCACGATCACCGCGAGATGCAGCGCGCCGAGCGTGAACCAGAGCGCCGTCTTGAAATCGATCATGCTTCACCCGCATTCGCCACGCGCCCACATCGGCGCGGCGGACGCCTTTCGCTAGCGGTATCGCGGGGCGCTGTCAGCGGCGTCCTCGCGCCCTCGTCGACAGGCGTGCGCCGCTCAGCGCATGGCAAGGTCGGGCGCGGCCGCAAGCCGCTGCATCAGATCGACCAGACGATGAATCTCGCGCGATCGCTTTGCATCGGCGAGCGACCAGACACCGAACCGCCACGACGTCGCCGTTGCGACGCGCAACACCGTGATGGCCTGGTGCCGTTGATCGCACAGGATCTCCGCACACAGCGTGTCGACCGCCGCGGGGTTCCTTCGATGGTCTGCGCGCCATGCCGATCGGTCGCGACCAGCGCGCCGGCAATCGAGGGCCGGAACCATTAGTCCGTCGTTGTGCGCTCCGCCGCAGCGGGTGCGTCGAGCGCGACGAGCTCGGGCCTCCCCAGTGCCACGCGCACCGCACGTTTGAGAGCATCCGCGTCATACGGCTTGGCGAGCACGATCGTTCGCGCGTCCTCGAGCCCCGCCACGGCTTCGGCATCGCCAGTGGCGAACACGATCCCGACCGTCGGCCGCAGCGTCCGCGCGCGCGACGCGAGCTCGGGCCCCGACATGCCTGGCAGATTGACGTCGGTCACGAGCACGTCGATCGCGGCGGTCTGCAGCGCCATCGCCGCGTCCTCGGCGCTCGCCGCCTCGACGACGCCGACGCCGCTCGCCTCGAGCATCGCTGCGGTGTCGGCGCGGATCATCGCGTCGTCCTCGACCAGCAACACCATCGGTCGTGCCGACGATGCCGGATCGGCGGGCGGCAGCGGGGTTGCACCGGGCTCGGCGATCCCGCGCCGCGCGCGCTGGCCGGCGAGCATTTGCTCGAATTTCCGGGCGAGCGCCTCGCGCGTGTAGGGCTTCGACAGCAAGTCGATCCCGGCATCGAGCTTGCCGCCATGGACGATCGAGTTCTCGGTATAGCCCGAGGTGAACAGCACCGCGAGATCGGGCAGCCGCTCGCGCGCACGGCGCGCGAGCTCGGGGCTCTTCAGCTGGCCAGGCATGACGACGTCGGTGAACAGCATGTCGATCGGAATGCCGCTCTCGATCACGCTCAGCGCACTGCCGGCATCGACCGCCTTGAGCACTTGATAGCCAAGCTCGCCGAGCATCTCGACCACCGTCGCGCGGACTTCGTCATCGTCCTCGACCACCAACACGGTCTCGGTCCCGCCGACGATCGGCCCCGCGGTCGCCGCGACCTCGAGATCTTCCGACGCCATCGCGCGCGGAAGATACAGCTTGATCGTCGTGCCTTCGCCGAGCTCCGAATAGATCTTCACGTGGCCGCCCGACTGTTTGACGAGACCGTAAACCATCGACAGGCCAAGCCCCGATCCCTTGCCCTCGCTCTTGGTCGAGAAGAACGGCTCGAACACCTTGTCGATGATGTCGGGTGACATCCCGGTACCGGTGTCGCTCACCGCGAGCATGACATATTGGCCGGGGGTCACCTCGGCATGCGTCCGGGCGTATGCATCGTCGAGGCTGGCATTGCCGAGCTCGATCGTCAGCTTGCCCTGGCCGTCCATCGCATCGCGCGCGTTGATTGCGAGGTTGAGCAAGGCATTCTCGATCTGTGCGGGATCGACGAAGGTGTTCCACAGCCCGCCGCCGACGATCGTCTCGATCTCGATGCCCTCGCCGATCGCGCGGCGCAGCATGTCGTCCATTCCGCGTACGAAGCGGGTGACATTGACGACCTTGGGCTCGAGCGCCTGGCGGCGGCCGAAGGCGAGCAGTTGCGCCGCAAGCTTGGCACCGCGCGACACGCCCGCCATCGCATTGGTCACGCGCTTCTCGGCGCGCGCATTGCCCGCGACGTCGAAGGCGAGCAGCTGCAGATTGCCCGAGACGACTTGCAGCAGATTGTTGAAATCGTGCGCCACGCCGCCGGTGAGCTTGCCGATCGTCTCCATCTTCTGCGACTGGGCGAGCACCGCCTCGGTCTGGCGGCGCTCCTCGATTTCCTGGATGACGCGCGCTTCGAGCGTCTCGTTGAGGTGGCGCAGTTGCCCCTCGGCACGCGCGCGATGCGCGGCCTCGCGCTCGAGCGCCTCGGCCCGGCGGACGCGCTCCTCGATGTCGAACACCATCACGTGGAAGCCCGGCACCGACCCGTCGGCCTCGATGCGCGGGATATAGCGGATCTCCGCGCGCCGTGGGCCGTCGGTATGCGGCATCACATCGTCGACGGTGATATCCTCGCCAGCGAGCGCGCGCGCGATCATCGGCGCGCGACGGAGGTAGAGTTTGTTGCCCATCACCTCGCGGATCGACCGGCCGATGATCTCGCTGCGTGGCCGGCCGGTCCAGGTTTCGTAATAGCTGTTGGCGAAGCGATAGATCAGGTCGCGATCGATATACGAGATCAGGATCGGCATCGCGTCGGTGACGGTGCGCAGCTCGGCTTCGCGCCATGCGAGCAGGCGTTGCGCCGCGACCTTCTCGGTATTTTCGAGGACGGTACACATCACCCCGCCGACGGCGCCGTGATCGTCATAGACGGGGGTGTAGAACAGGTCGAACACCGCCGTTTCGGGTTTCCCGTAGCGATTGAGCACCATCGATTGGTCGGGAAGCGACTGGACTTCGCCGCGGAACCCGGTCGCCAACATCGCTTTGTTGAAGTCCCAGATCTCGGGCCAGATCTCGCGCAACGTGCCGCCGAGCGCGCGCGGATGGTTGTCGCCGGCGATCACACTATAGGCGTCATTATAGAGCATGACGTGCTCGCTGCCCCACATCAGCACCTTGGCGACGGGCGAATTGACGATGTTGTTGACCGTCGCGCGCAGCGATCCCGGCCAGCTGACGAGGCTGCCGAGCGGCGTCGGCGACCAGTCACGCTCACGGATCATCGCACCGCAGCTTCCGCCGCCGATCAGCCATGGGGCGGTTGCCTTCGTGTCGACTGACCGCTCGTCGCGCAGCCGCGCGATCGCGTCGCTTATGACCGCGTCGGCAGTGGCGTAAGCGCCGAGCGCGACGCGCTCCTCGATGAACTGCTCAAGCTCGGACGGGAGCGAGACGGTGCGACTCTGAGGGCTAGGCATGGCAACCCTTTGCAACGCGGTCGGCATGTGTCAACAAATCCGCGGGTTTCGGCGGTTCGTACCGTGCGCTAGCCCAGATGCCACACCCACGCGATCAGCGGCGTCCCGACCAGGATCACCAGCACGGACAAGGGCAAACCGAGCTTCCAATAATCCCCGAAGCGATAGCCGCCGGGGCCCATGACGAGCGTGTTGCACTGGTGCCCGATCGGCGTGAGGAAATCGCAGCCGGCACCGGTCGCCACCGCCATCAGGAAGGGGTCGGGGTTGAGGTGCAGGCCGCTCGCCACGCCGACCGCGATCGGCGCGAGCACCAGGACCGTCGGCGCGTTGTGCAGGAACGGCGAGCAGGCCATCGCCGCGACCATGATGACGCCGAGCGCGAGCATCGCCGGAATGCCGAGCAACATCGCCGACAGCGCATGCGCGATCAGGCCGGTGCCGCCGCTATGCTGCACGGCTTCGCTGAGCGGGGTCAACGCGCCGATCAGCACCAGCACTTCGGGCTCGAGCGCGCCATAGGCCTCGCGCGTCGACAGCGCCCCGACCACGATCATCAGCACTGCCGCCCCGAAAAACGCGCTGACCACGGGCACGATCTTGAGCGCGACCAGAACCATCGCCACGGCGAGGATCATCACCGGAACATAGCGCCCGCGCCGGTCGCCGAGCTTGACCATTCGCTCGACCAGCGGGAGCAACCCGAGCTCAGTCATCGTCTCGGGCAGGGTGTTCTCGCCGGCACGCAGCACCAGAACGTCGCCCGCGCGAAGCTGAATGTCGCGTAACCGCTCGGTGATCCGCGCATCGCTGCGGCCGACCCCCAGCAACTGGACGCCGTGCCGGTCCTGTAGCCGCGCGCGTTCGGCGGAATCGCCGATCAGCGACGAGCCTGGCTGAATCACCGCCTCGACGGTGCGCATTTCCTCGTTGGGCTCGTCCTTCGACAATTGCTTGACGTCGCGCGCTTGCTCGAGCGGGACGCGCGCGAACAGCCGGTCGAGCGCTTCGTCATCGCCCTCGAGCACCAGGCTGGTGCCCGGCGTCAGCGTGGCGTCGTCGGATGCCGCATGCGGACGACCATCGCTCCCGACGATCCCGCGCAGCTTCACCCCCGCATCGGCAAGATTCAGGTCGGCAACGGTCGCGATGCCTTCAGGAAGGCTTTCGGGGACCTTCGCTTCGGTTGCATAAGAGGCTTCGGCGGCGATGCTGTCCAGCCCGCCGCGTCCCTGGCGGTCGCGTGGCAGCAGCCGCCAGCCGAAGCTCACGAAGACGAAGCCGAGCGCGGTAAGCACGAGCCCGACCGGCGCGAAATCGTACATCTGGAAGGGTTTGCCGAGCGTGTCCTGCCGCACCTGGCTAACGATGATGTTGGTCGACGTGCCGACCAACGTGACCAGGCCGCCGAGCAGCGACATGAACGCCATCGGCATCAACAGCGACGATGCCGAAGTCTCGGTCTTGCGGCCGATCCGCAGCGCGACCGGCATCATGATCGCCAGCGCACCGACATTCTTGGTCAGCATCGACAGCAAGGCGGTCGTCCCGGCGAGCGCGGGCACTTGCGTCGCGGTGCTGTGCAGCCGCCCCATCAGCGGTCGCACAGCCCATTCGATCACGCCCGAGCGCGCGATCGCGGCGCTGACGATCAGGGCCGAGGCGATGATCACGACCACATCGCTGGTGAACCCGCTGAACGCCTGTTTGACGGGGACGTCGCCGGTCGCGATGCCGATCAGCAAGGCGACCAGCGCGATGAGATCGTAGCGAAACCGGCCCCAAACGAACATCGCCACCGCGCCGCCGATCACGGCGAAGGACAGACCCTGAGCGTAGGTCATCGCGGCGGCATCCCGGCCAGCGGGTTTGCCTTGGCCGCGGCCGATGGGTGTTCGATGGTCATCGTGGTTGAACGCGCCCGCGTTCCTTCCGCTCCGTTGGCGCCTTCCAAAACACGGGCAGGCGGGCAATTTGGCGCGCCATCGCAGGGTCTAGCCGCGTACCAGCGGCATCGCGCGCCGAGCTGGTGATCCGGTCGGACGCGCGCTGCAGGTCCGGCCGCCTTGCAACGATCCCCCGTCAGCGCTGCTTCTTCGTCGTGCCGGCGGTGAAATCGGGATCCTTCTTCGCGACCCAATCGACGAACTTGCGCACCGCAGGTTCGGCGAGCAATGCCTCGGCGTTCATGCCGTGCCGCTCGAGCTCGGAATTGGTGAAGTTGGCGGTCACCGTCTGCTGGCAGATCGGGTGCATCGGCACGACATCGCGACCGCCGCGGCTTTTGGGGACGGGATGGTGCCAGACGATGGTCTTGCCGGTCGGACGACCGCAGAGCCAGCACGGCGGTGCCACCTCAACCGTTTCTTCCTCGCCCATCGGGTCTTCGTAACCGCCGTGTTTCGAGTGCTTGCGAGCCATGCGTCTCTCTGGATCCGTGCCTGCGCCGCCCGTCATGGGCGGCGCGCTCGGTTCCCCTACACCAGCGCTGGATCGATACCGAGTGCGAATACTCCGTCCGGAGCGATCAGCGGTCCGTCAGCTTGCGGGTGCGGGGCGCCCGGTCATGCCCGCGCCGCCAGCCGCGCCGTAACCGAGCGCACGAAGGGTTTGCACGCCTCGAGCAAGACCAGCAGGAGCAAGCCCAGCCCGATCGCCAGCGCCATGTCGCGCCACCCGATCGATCCGAACTTGAGCAGCGCCTGCGCGCTTGGCAGGAACAGGATCAAACCCGTCACCGCGACGATCGCGCCCGCGACATAGCGGAGTGCGGCGTTGTGCCGCGTCAGGGCATCGCGCAGCGAAGCGCCGAACGAGCGGTTGACCAGGATCAGCGCGACGATCTCGGCGATCAGCGCGAAGAAGATCAGCGCGCGCAGTTCGAATTCGCCCATTCCCGAGCGGTGCTCGACCAGGAAGACTGTTCCGAGCATCGCGAACGCCAGCCCGCCCTGAAAGACGCTCCACACGATCATCGGCAGCGAGAACAACGCTTCGGCGGGATCGCGCGGGGGGCGCCGCATGATGGTGTCCTCGTCGCGCTCGGCCTCGAACACCAGGGCGCAGACCGGATCGATCACCATTTCGAGCAAGGCGATGTGGATTGGCCCGAACAGGATCGGCAGCCCGGCGAAGAGCGGCAGCAACGCAAGCCCGGCGATCGGGACGTGCACCGCGAAGATGAACGCCATCGCCTTGCGGAGATTGTCGTAGATTCGTCGTCCGAGCCGTACCGATTGCACGATCGATCCGAAATCGTCCTCGATCAGCACGATCGCCGCCGCTTCGCGCGCGACGTCGGTGCCGCGCTTCCCCATCGCGACGCCGATATGCGCGGCCTTGAGCGAGGGCGCGTCATTGACCCCGTCACCGGTCATCGCGACGATCTCGCCCGCCGCCTTGAACGCCTCTACGATCCGCAGCTTCTGTTCGGGCATGATGCGCGCGAACACCGTCACCGACTTCAGGCGCTCCGCCAACGCCGCGTCGTCGAGCGCCGCCAGATCGTCGCCGGTCAGCACGTCGCCTTCGGCAATTCCGGCCTGGCGCGCAATCGAGCGCGCGGTCGCGGCATAGTCGCCGGTAATCATCACGACGCGGATCCCCGCACGGCGACACTCGGCGACTGCGTCGGGGACACTCGCGCGGATCGGGTCGGCAAGGCCGACAAGGCCGGTCAGCGCATAGGCATAGTCGCCTTGGGTCGCGGCCCAATCCCGGTCTTTCGCCGTAGCGCGCGCGACGGCAAGCACGCGGATGCCGCGAACCGCCATCGCCTCGACAGCGGCCGTCATCGCCGCCAGTTCGGCCGCCGACAGATGACACAGGCGAGCGATAGCCTCGGGCGCGCCCTTGGCCGCGATCGTCAAGGTATCGCCATCCGCCCAGACGTTCGACATCGCCAGCAAATCGGGTCGCAGCGCATAGGCATGGACCAAGGTGCCTGTGGGCAGCGACGCGGTCGTCGCGTTCGCCGCGCGGGCGCTGTGCAACGCCAACTCCATCGGATCGGTCGGCTCGGCCGCGCTGGCGAGTGCGGCAGTGGCGAGAAGATCACGATACGCCGCACCGACCGCGAGATCGGGCTGCAATGCGAACGCTTCGCCCGACGGCAGCCAGAGCACGGTGAGTGACATCCGGTTCTCGGTCAGCGTGCCGGTCTTGTCGGTGCACAGCACGGTGGCCGATCCGAGCGTCTCGATCGCAGCGGCGCGCCGCGTCAGCACGCCGACCGCACCGATCCGCCAAGCCCCCATCGCGAGAAACACCGTCAGCACGACGGGGAATTCCTCGGGCAGCATCGACATGCCGATCGCGATCCCGGCGAGCGCCGCGTCGATCCAGCCGCCGCGCAGCAGCCCGTACAGCAGCACGACGAGCAGCGCGACCGCGCCGCCGCCGATCCCGCACGACGTGACGATCCGCGTCGTCTCGCGCCGCAGCCGCGGCGCTTCGGTCTCGAGCGTGGCGAGCGACTGTCCGATCTTGCCGATCTCGCTGCGCGGCCCGGTCGCCAGTACACTCGCGATGCCGCTGCCGCGCGTCACCAGCGAACCCGAATAGACATAGGGCTGGTCGTCGCCGCCCGGACGCCGCGCCGCGCCCGTATCCTGCTCGCTGCCGGCGACCTTGTCGACGGGCAGCGACTCCCCCGTCAGCAACGATTCATCGGCCTGCAGATCGGCAGCCTCGACCAGCATCGCGTCGGCGGCGACGCGGTCGCCCTGTTCGAGCACGAGCAGATCGTCGCGCACCACGTCGCGGCCCGCGATCCGGACCCGAACCCCATCGCGGATGACGAGCGCGCGCGGCGCGGACAGGTCGCGCAGCGCGTCGAGCACGTGTTCGGTGCGGGTCTCCTGGACCACCGTCACGACGATCGAGAATGTCGCGAAGGCGAGCAGGATCAGCGCTTCGGTAAGGTCGCCGAGCAGCAGATAGGCGACGCCGCCCGCGAGCAACAGGACGAGCATCGGCTCGCGGAAGACGTCGAGCGCGATGCGGAGCATCGATCGCCGTCCAGCGCTTTGCAGCGCGTTGGGGCCGTCGCTCGCCAGGCGCTCGGCCGCAGCGGCCGTTGAAAGGCCGGGGTGGCGTGGTGGAACGGTCATCGCGCCTGGTGCCGTAACGCGCGGCAATCGTCGGCGAGGATGGTCTGCACGCGTCCTGTGATCGTGACGTACACTGCGTGCCGCATTCAATGGGCCATCAGGACGGGCAGGCGCGGGTCGGCGATCAGGCTGCGCGTCACCCCGCCGAGCAGGATTTCGCGGACGCGGGCGTGTCCGAAGCCACCCACCGCAAGCAGATCGGCCCCATGTTCGAGGGCGAAGCCGGTGAGCGTGTCGTGCGTGCGCTCCGAGCGTTCGAGCGCATGGCCCGTGACGGAAAAACCATGCCGCTCGAGCAGCGTGACGACCGGTGCGAGGTCGGTCTCGGCGAGGTCGTCGAGGCCATGCTTGACCGAGACAACGTCGATGCGGGCGCCGGGCGCGGCGAGATGGATCAGATGGTGCAAGCTGCGCATCGCCGCAGGACCCGGCTTCCACCCGAACACCGCATGGTCGATCGCGCGAAGCGACCGCCCCGATGGCAGCAGCAGCAGCGGCGAGCCCGACGACAGCAGGATCGTCTCGATCGTGCGGCGCCGCAGCCAGTCGATCGACCAGGTTTCGGCGGGGCCAAAGACGACGAGATCGGCAAGCGGGGCTGTCGCGCGGACGTCGCCCGGGATCCAGCCGACATCGTCGAAATGCGAGACGACTTCGGCAGGCGCGCCCGGCGGCAGCATCGCGCGGACGCTATCGGCGTGCGATTGCGCGAGCTGCCGGATCTGCCCGGGCAAGGTGTAGAGCGTCCCGAGCGGCGCAAGCTGTTCCGACAGTAGCGGGGCCGCGGTCAGCACGTCGAAGATGACATGCGCTTGCCGGAGCTCGGCGAGTGCCAGAACCGTGTCGATGAAACCCGATTTCCGTGCGGGCCCTTCGACAATCGCGAGAAGTGTCTTGATCATGGCGGCCCCCGTTGAAGGCGCCATATTGCGCCGGACGGGGCGCTGTCGCTCTACGTGACTCTACGGACGATCGTCCGCCCAGCGCGCAAACCATGTGGCCGGGCTGGGTCGGAGGCGACTGCGATCACGACGGCTCAGACGGCGGCAGCCGGTCGATGCGAACGTCCTCGCGCGCCCAGGCGTCGCGGGACTGGCACGTGTCGATCGATGGACCAGGATGCGGATCGGCAGCGGGCGGATCGGCAAAGAAGCGGACACAATAGACGTCGCGCCGCGCGTCATACCGCACGCGGTAGTCCTCGGTCGTCGTGGCGCCCGACCGTGCGGTGGCCGCGGGTGGCTGACCCGTCACCAATACCGCAACGGCAATAAGCGTGATCGTTGTGATACCCGTCATATCCAAGCTCCCGGTTGCGGCGGCCGTCCGTGGCGCCGCGTACTGGTCGCTCTGCAAGTCGTGTGCCATGCGAGTAATACACCTGCAAGCGCAGCGGGCGCAAAGCGGCTGTCGGTGCGAGCCGCCACAAGATGGCGGATCCCGCCAGACACAGGTCGTTCGCCAGGCGCGATTGTGCTGCTTCGCGCCTAGCGTGACGAACTGACGACGATCGCCTTATTCGGTTCGCGGCGGAGCCAGGTCTGCCTTCGCCGCCGCTGCTTCAGGAAGCGCGTTGTCGGCGAATTGACGCCGGATAAAATCGAGCTTGGGGTCGATATAGCGGCGGCAAAACGGCCTCTGCGGGTCGGTCCGATAATAATTGCGATAGCGCGCCTCCGACGGTTCGAAGCCGACAAAGGCAAGCACCAGCGTTCGAGGAGCCTCTCGCGAAGCACTGGCGAACTGATCGATTGCGCGCTCGGCCACTGCGCGCTGCTCCGCTGTGAAAACATAGACTGCGCTGCGATAGCGGCCGCCTGGCGAGTAGGTCCCGCTGGCCGAATGCGTCCTGAGATGGACCTCGATGAGCGTCGAAAGGCTGATGATTGCCGGATCGAAGCCGACGATCACGCCTTCCGCCGCGGCCTCCCACGGTGCTTCCGACCGAATGAAGCCCTGGTCGACCTGTTCGACCCCGCGCAGTGCCTGGCATACGCCCTCGGTGCACCAATGACAGCCGCCGCCAAAGCCGATCGTTTCCACGGTTGCTTCTCAGCGCCGACCGGATCAGACAGATGCAGCGCCGCGCGGCACCGCAATCTCGACAGCCTGCGCAGCGATCTTGGCAACGACTGGGGTCTTGGCGAGGACTTCGCCGTCGATCGAGATCTTCATCCGCGGCGTCGTCTCGATCCGGAAGGTGCAGCCGCGAAATTCGCGCGTGTGCGCCTGCCGGTCACGCAGCCGGAAGAACTTGGCGTACCAGTCGGCGGCAAGGCGCGCGCGGCTGCGACCGACGACCGCCTGGATGACGATCTCGCCGCTTTCCAGATTTGCGTTGTCGGACAGTTCGACACCACCATGATAGCATCCGTTGAGAATGCGGACCTCGGTCGACCACATCCGCCGCTCGACGATCCCGTCGTCGATCATCAGCCGGAACGCGCGGAAGCGGATCGAGCAGCGTAATGCCCAGAGGAGATATCCGACACGGCCGAGGTACCGCTTCAGCGCATGCGGCACGGTCTGCCCGATCAAGGCGGGCAGGCCGATCGAAGCGCCGTTGACGAAATAGTCGCCGTCGATCATCCCCAGATCGACGCGCCGGCGCTTGCCACCGGCAATCACCGCGATCGCGCCGTCGAGATCGAGCGGCAGCTCGAGCGTGCGCGCAAAGCTGTTGGCGGTGCCGAGCGGCAGGACCGCGAAGACGCAACTCTGGCCGATCAGTTCGTCGATCGTCCCCGACAAGGTGCCATCGCCCCCGCCGACGATCACCATCGGCGCGCCGTTCGCCACCGCGCGGCGGACCGTTTCGGCGAGCGCGTCGGGGTCCTCGACCGCATGGGCTTCGGTCAGCGTCATCCCCGCCGCCTCGAGCTTGGCCTTCGCCTCGACGAAGAGATCGCGCCCGCTCCGCGAATGCGCGTTGACGATCAGGGCCGCGGCGCGGGGGAGGGGGGCTGGAGTCATCGCATGACAACTCTCATGCAACGGTTTGGATGCCGCGCAGCACGGCGTGTTGGAACGACGGTGTTCGACGCCAACGGCATCTCCGGGCTTTCCGCGGTCGCTTCGTGCCAGCACGGTCGTCGTCAGGAGCGGGCGCTGGCATCCTCGCGAATTGGCGCGCCGTCGGTTCCGGCTGGATCGCCCAGCCGCTTTTCGGTCAGGATGCTCCAGCCCGTGATGAACAGCGCGCCAGCGATCGGGCCGACGACGATACCGCTGAGGCCGACCAGCTCGACGCCGCCCAGCGTCGTCACCAGGACGAGCCAATCGGGAATGCCGGTGTCGCGCCCGACCAGCATTGGCCGCAGAATGTTGTCGGCCAGGCCGATCACCAGCATGCCAGACGCAACGACCACGCCGGCTTGCCAATACGCACTCGTGGCCAGCAGGTAGACCGCCACCGGCGCCCAGATGATCGTCGGCCCGATCGCGGGCAGCAGCGCGGCGATCGCCATCAACACGCCCCACAACAAGGCCGCAGGCAGCCCGACGATCCAGAAGGTCGCGGCGCCGAGCGCACCTTGCACCAGGGCCACGACGACAGAGCCCTTGATCGTCGCCCGTGCGACCGAAACGAACTGGTCGGCGATCCGGGTCGCGACGCTCTGCTCGAGCGGAAGGCCGCGGACGATCGCCGGGCCGAGCCGCTCGCCGTCGCGCAGCAGGAAGAAGGTGACGTACAGCCCGACGCCGAATGCGAGCAGGAACGCCGCGGCGTTGGCGCCGATCGAGAGCGCGCGCCCGGCAAGCAGGCTCGCGCTGTTGCTCACCGCATCGACGACTTGGGTCTGCGCGCGCTCGAAGCTGCCGAAGCCGGCGCTGTCGAGCATTTGCTGGAGGCGGATCGGCAAGGCGTCGTGGATCTTTTCGAAATAGGACGCGATGTTGATCTGGCCTGAGCGGATCTGGGTATAGACGCCCGCTGCCTGGTCGACGACCATGCTGCTCACGATCAACGACGGCAGCACGATCGCGACGGTGATGATCAGCAGCGCGACCAGGGCGGCGCGGTTGCGGCGTCCCGGCCAATAGCCAAGCAAGCGCTGGTAGAGCGGCTGGAACAGGATCGCGGCAAGCGCGGACCACAGCAGCGCGCCGAGGAAGCTCGACACGACCAGTACCAGTCCGACCGAGATCGCGGTCACAAAGAGGATAAGCCCGCCGTTTTCAACGCGCTGTCGATCGATCGCGATTGTCTGGTCCTCCAAAGATGTTAGCCGGTGCAATGCGGTGGCAAGGCGACGAAATCTGTCGTTGCGGGGCCGTAACGCGCAACGGTGCGGATCGCTCCGTAAAAAACTGCCGCGCGGTTTATGCGTGCCCGCCGCGCAGCCGCGTCACCGCAGAATGCCCGAGCACGATCGCGCCGCCGACGACAAGGCCGACCACCGCCGCGAAGGCAGCGCCCGCGGTCCAGCTCGCCACGCCGCCGATCGCCGGCAGCGCGGCCGCGGCCGTGCTGAGGGCGTGGCTGACATGCGCCGGGCCGCGCACCCCGAAGGTCTCGAGCCCATGCACAAGGATGCCCCCGCCGACCCAGATCATCGCTGCCGTGCCGATGATCGCCAAGACGCGCATCAATATCGGCATGCCGATCACCAATCCGCGGCCGACCGCGCGGGAAACTGCGCCCTGCCGTTTCGCCAGGAACAGGCCGATGTCGTCCATCTTCACGATCAGCGCGACCACACCGTAAACCCCGAGCGTGATCGCGACGCTGACCAGCGCCAGCACGATCGCCTGAGTGATGATCGGCGACGACGCCACTTCGGCAAGCGCGATCGCCATGATTTCGGCCGACAGGATCAAGTCGGTGCGGATCGCGCCCGACACTTTCTGCGCCTCCAGCGTCGCGGCGTCGCCTTCCACAGGCGCGGCTTCCGCCGCATGCCCGCCGAAGATCGCCTCGACGACTTTCTCGGTCCCCTCATAACACAGATAGGCGCCGCCGAGCATCAACAGCGGGGTCACCAGCCACGGCGCGAAGGCGCTCAGCAGCAGCGCCGCCGGAAGCAGGATCAGCAATTTATTGCGCAGCGACCCGAGCGCGATCTTGCCGATGATCGGCAATTCGCGCTTGGCGGTGAAGCCCGCGACGTAGCGCGGCGTCACCGCGGCATCGTCGACGATCACGCCCATCGCCTTGCTGCCGGCCTTGCCGGTTGCGGCGGCGACGTCGTCGAGCGACGTGGCGGCGAGCTTGGTAATCGCGGCGACATCGTCGAGCAGTGCTACGAGTCCTGACGGCATGGTATTCCCTGTTATTGTCGGGTGATTGTCGAGTGGTTGTCGGTCCGCGAACGCGCGGATGTTCGGGGCGGGGCAAAACCAAGGTGAGGTAACGGTGGGCGAGACGGCAGCTCAGGCGGTGCTAACCGATCCAGGTACGATGGCTCAACGCGGCAACACGCTTCGTCGTCGCGCAGACATGCAATGTAACGCGCCAGCAACGGTGCGGAAACACAAAGCTGTCGGGAAGCGTGCCGAAATTGTGGCTCCGAGTGGCCCGCGGGAACGCTAGTGGAAGGCAGGTGTTCAGGCACCGCGTCACATGATCGGGCGCTGGAAACGGGCAGAGCTATTGAACGCGCAAGGGCATGACGCCACCACCCCGTGGCAGATGCCACCAAAGGCCTGGCTCAGCGTCGCAAAGCGCACCTGGGCCGAAACGGGGACCGACAATATTGGTCTGATCGCCGCTGGCGTCGCCTTTTACGGCTTTCTCGCGCTCGTGCCGCTGCTCGGCGCGATCGTACTGATCTATGGCATTGCCGCCGAGCCTTCGACCGTGATGCACAACATGAAGCAGTTGATGGCGGTCATGCCCGCCGAAGTTGCCAAGCTGATCGGCGAACAGCTGATGAACGTCGTCAAGACGTCCGACGGCAAGAAGGGCTTCGGCTTGTTGCTCGCGGTCGGTCTCGCGCTGTTTGGCGCGCGCAATGGGGCGGGCGCCGTGATCACCGCGCTCAATGTCGTGTATGAGGAGCAGGAAGCACGCGGTTTCGTACGGCTCAATCTGCTGGCGCTCGGCATCACCGCCGCCGCCGTGCTCGTGGCGATCCTGGCGCTGGTCGCGGTCGCGGCGCTCGGCTATCTCCAGGCGGTGCTTCCGCAGGCGCCCGATGCGGTCGTCGTGCTCGGGAAGCTCGTCGCCTATTTGCTGCTGACACTGGCCGGGGCGGGCGCGGCGGCGACGCTGTACCGCTATGGCCCGTCGCGGCAGAATGCGCGCTGGATATGGTTGACGCCGGGTTCGCTGTTCGCGGCGCTGATGTGGCTGGCGCTGACGGTCGGTTTCGGCGTCTACGTCGCCAATTTCGGCAATTACAATGCGACCTACGGCTCACTCGGTACGGTCGTGGTGACGCTGACCTGGCTCTATCTCTCGAGCTACATCCTGTTGTTCGGAGCCGAGCTCAATGCCGAGCTCGAGCATCAGACCGCCACGGATACGACCACGGCCGATGCGCCACTCGGGGCGCGTGGCGCCTGGGTCGCCGATTATGTCGCCGATGACGGTATCCCCGATGCACCGACCGCGGGCCTGACGGCGGCCAAACCGAGCCGGCTTGGAGACGTGGTCGCGAGCCGTGGGGCAGTCCATGCTGCACAGATGATCGGTCTGCCGAAAGTCGGATGGGTGCCATCGGCCGCGGCAACGCTCGGGCTCGCTTTGTTGCGGCGGGGGCGCGGGGTGTCGGGTGTGGCTGTGATCGGCGTTACCGCGGCGACTATATGGGCTTTGCGCGAACGCCCGGCAGCCCATTCGCGCGAGCCGGACCCGCCGCAATCCCCGGTGAGCGATCGATAACCGCCTTATCGCCGCATCACTTTGGACCGCTCGCGAACCGGGCAAGGAAATCGATGAGAGTCGATATTGATGAACGCGGGGCTCTGACCTGGGCGGCGGACCCGACTGTCCGATGCGGCAGCCCAATACGGACGGCCAATACCGCAGATCACCGGAACGCGGACGTGCTGGATCAGCGCCGCAGCGTTTCGCTTCGATCGCGCACCGCCTTGAACTCGGATCCGTCCTTCCAGCGTGGCCAGCCCGATGTGTGGGCGAGTTCGTCACCGATCTGACCGATCAAGCCGATGTCCTGCACCGCACCGGCGAGGTTCCAATCGGGGCTCCACTCGTCGCAGGCCTGGTGATAGCATTGCCCGGTATAGGCATCGATCCACGCTTGGCCGGCCTTGATGCCGCCTTGCTTGAGGTCGGTCGCGCCGGCAATTCCCATCATGAGCAACACCGGCACGCCGCGCTTGGCGAAGGAGAAATGGTCGGCGCGGTAGAACAGCCCGCGTTCGGGCAAGCCTTCGGGCGTGATGCGGCGGCCCTGCGTCGCCGCGACGCGCGCCATATCGTCTTCGAGCGTATCCTGCCCCTTGCCGACCAGCACCACGTCGTTGCCGGCCCCCGCGGTCTGGAGGATATCAATCGCGAGGTTGGCGACGGTCGTTTCGAGCGGGAAGACGGGGTGGGTCGCGTAATATTCGGACCCGAGCAACCCGCGCTCCTCGGCGGTCCAGGCGGCGAACACGACGCTGCGATCGGGCGCAGGACCCGCCTTGATCGACCGGGCGATCTCGAGCAGCCCGGCGATGCCGAGCGCATCGTCGTTGGCGCCGGCGCGATAGATGCGGCCCTGCGCATCGGGCGGGCCCTTGCCATACGCATCCCAGTGCGCGCCGAACATCACGCTTTCCTGCGCGCGCTTCGTGCCAGCGATCCGCGCGAGCACGTTGTGGCTGTCGATCCGTTCGTGGGTAACCGGGATGCTCGCATCGAGCGTCACGCCGGGCAGCGGCACCGGTCGGAAACCCGGGGTTCGGGCGGTGACTTCGAGCGCGGCGAGATCGAGCCCCGCCGCGGTGAAGAGCGCGCTGGCGGCATCGCCGGCGATCCAGCCTTGCAAGCGCAGGCTGGTAACGTCCTCTGGCTTGCGCGCGATGTCGTAATTCTCGCCGCCCGGGCTGATCACGACGTTCCAGCCATATCCCGCGCCTGCGGTCTCATGCACGATCAGCGCACCGATCGCCCCGCGCCGCGCGGCTTCCTCGAACTTGTACGTCCAGCGACCGTAATAGGTCATCGTGCGGCCGCCGAACTTGCCCGCCGCGGGTTCGCCGGGCTTGGCGGCGAAATCGGGGTCGTTGACGAGGAACACAAGCACCTTGCCCTTCACGTCGACGCCCTTGAAATCGTCCCAGCCACGCTCGGGCGCGGTGACGCCGTAGCCAACGAAGACCAGCGGGGCCTTGGCGATGCTGGCGACATCGTCGGGGCGGATCGTCGAGACATAGACCGAGCGCGATTGTTCGAGCGCGACTGCTGCCTTGGGCGTGTTGAAGCGCAGCACGCTCGGCGTTCCCAGCCGCGTATGGAGCAACGGCACCGTTTGCACCCATTGCCCGTTGGGGCCGCCGGGCTCGAGCCCGAGCGCCTGGAAGCGCGCGATGAGATAGCCGACCGTCCGGTCTTCCCCCGCGGTCCCGGGCGCGCGGCCCTCGAACGTGTCCGACGCGAGCGTCTTGACCGTTTCGGTCAAGCGGGCGGGGTCGATCGTCTGCTTGGCAAAAGCGGGGGTGGCGCTCGCGAGGAGCGCGGCGATCAAAGCGAGGGTGCGGAGCGTCATCGCCGCACTGTATCGCGCGCCTCTCGCAGCGCAACAGCGCGACGCTCGACCGTATGCGCCGTACCGACAAGAACGGATCCGCGTTGCACGGGACAGAGGAAGCGCGCGCTGCGCCGGTATGACCTTCGCCAGAGTCACCACCCGTAACGACTGTCTCCCATTTATCACAACATCTGCTGAAAAGGCCGATCCGGGCAGATTGCGCCTTGCCACCCCACGACAGATTGTTTCAGTTTCGTCGCATAGATCCGGAGAGAATGTCGCGAAGACGACTAACGGGGGATCGAATCATGCAAAACTTGACGTCGCGATACTATGCGAGTGGTGCCATGCTCGCACTCGCTGCGGGGCTGGCGGTCGCACCGGCATCGGCGCAGACCGTGCCGGACAGCGCAGCGTCGGCTTCCGATCAGGACATCGTCGTCACCGGATCGCGCATTCGTCGCAGTCCGCTCGACCAGGACAAGCCGGTCATCACCGTCGATCAGACCGCGATCGCGCGAACCGGCCTCAGTTCGGTCGCCGACGTGCTGCAACGCTTGCCGAGCGCGGGCGGCGGTCTCAACACCAAGGTCAACAATGCCGGCAATATCGGCGGCCCGCCCGATGGCACGGGCGTGAGCTCGGGTGCGGCGGAGATCGACTTGCGCTATCTCGGCGCGAAGCGGACGCTCGTGCTCGTCGATGGCCTGCGCTACGTCAACGGATCGTCGGCGGGGGGCATCCCGGCGTCGGTCGATCTCAACGAAATTCCGATGAACTCGATCGAACGGATCGAAGTGCTCCAATCGGGCGCTTCGCCGCTCTACGGCACCGATGCTGTGGCGGGTGTGGTCAACATCATCACCAAGCAAAACCAGAAGGGTCTGCGGGCCAACGCCCAGTTCGGCACCTTCCGCCAGGGCGACGGCCACACGCAGAATTACGAGCTGAGCTACGGCATCCAGAAGCCCGAAAGCGGGACGTCGGTGGTGCTCGGCGGCTATTACACCAAGCAGGAAGCGGTCAGCACCGCCAACCGCGCGATTTCGCAATTTCCGTCGGCGGGTGCGGTCTCGTGCGCCGACCCGGCCTTTGCCGCGAGTGGCGGGGTGGGATGTAGCGGTTCGCCGCCGCTCGGGCGCTACCGGGTGCTTGGCCAGAACCTGACGCTCAAGGCGCCGGTGATCGGCCGCACTGCGACGCTTGCCGATTTCAAGACCTTCACCGATGCCGACCGCTTCAACTTCGCGCCGTTCAACTATCTGCTGACGCCGTCCGAGCGCTACGGCGGCTTCCTCAACTTCAAGCAGGCGCTGAGCGATGCGGTCAACATGCGCGTCAAGTTGGTGTACAACCACCGGCATTCGCGGACCCAGGCGGCGTTCCTTCCGCTCGTGATCGGACCGGGCGCTGGCAACGGCAATCTGCTCGACCGGATCTCGGTCGATGCGAGCAACCCGTTCAACCCGTTCGGCGTCACGCTTTCCTCGGGCGTCAACCTCGACGGTACGCCGTCGGGGCGCCCGGCGAACTACGTCGCGATCAATCGGCGCTTCGTCGAGGGCGGCCAGCGCGTCTTCACGCAGGACGTCGATACCTTCTCGGGCACGGTGACGCTCGACGGCTCGTTCCATATCGGCGACCATAAATGGTTCTGGGACGCGAACGCGGTCTACGGGCTCAACGACGCGCACCAGCTGTTCACTGGCAACGTCAACGCCGCCAAGCTCGCGCAAGCGCTCGGGCCGGTGTCGCAATGCACCGGGGCGTGCGTGCCGTTCAACATTTTTGGCGGCGCGACGGTCGGCGGGGCCGGGTCGATCACCCCGGCGATGCTGTCGTTCGTGACCTTCGACCAGCGCGACAAGAGCCAGCAGGAGCTGAACGATTTCAGCGCCAATCTGTCGGGCGCGCTCTTCACGCTCCCCGGGGGCGATGTCGGCGTGGCGATCGGCTATGAGCATCGCGACCAGGGCGCGAGCTACGATCCCGATCCCGTGATCGTCGCGGGGCTCGGTGCCGACGTCCCGACCCAGCCAAGCCGCGGTCGCTTCAACGTCGATGAGATTTACGGCGAGCTGCGCGTGCCGATCCTCACGAACACGCCGTTCTTCCAGAAGCTCGAATTCGACGGTGCGGTGCGCCATTCGAACTATTCGACCTTCGGCAGCAACACCGTGTTCACCGCATCGGGCTTGTGGAAGCCGACCGCAGACCTGCTGTTGCGCGGCGGCTATGCCGAGAGCTTGCGCGCACCGAGCATCGGCGAGCTTTACGCCGGCGCGTCGCGGTCCGACCAGACGATCCAGGATCCGTGCACCAGCGGGCTCGGCGGATCGTTCCAGACGAACGCTACCGTGAAAACGAACTGCATCGCCAACGGCGTGCCCGCAAATGGCAGCTATGCCGAGCCCGCCGGGCAGATCGGCGTGTTCTCCGGGGGTAACGTCAAGCTCAAGCCGGAGACCGCGGTGACCTGGACCGCGGGCGGGGTGTACAGCCCGTCCTGGGCGCGGGGCGGCATCGCCAGCGTGCTCAGCCTCGAGGTCAATTACTATGCGATCAGCTTGAGCAACGCGATCGACTCGGCGCCCGCGTCCCTGATCCTGTCGCGTTGCGCGTTCAATGCCGATGCGCCAAACTGTGCGCTCGTCAAGCGCACGACCGTGGGCACCATCGCATCGGTGGGGGCTGTCTTGCAGAACCTCAACTCGATCAAGACCGACGGGCTCGACGGCACGTTCCTCTACCGCACGCCGCAGATCCACGGCGGAACCGCCGGGCTCAGCGTCAACGCCGCCTATCTGCTGAAATATGACGCGCTGCTGCCGACCGGCCTGCAGCAATGCGTCGGGAAGGAGCGCTGCCTCTCGGTCGACCAGGCGTTCCCGCGCTTCAAGCTCAATGCGACGGTCGATTTTGCGACGCCGGCGTTCGGGGCGTCGTTCACCGGTCGCTACATCAGCGCGGTGACCGAGAACAATGCGACCAAGCACCGGATGGCGCCGACCTTCTACGGCGATATCCAGCTGTATCTGTCGCCCGCGTGGATGCAGAAGTTCAAGCTCGTTGCGGGCGTGAACAACGTCTTCAACAAGCAGCCGCCGGTCTGCATCACGTGCGACGGCGCGAACTTCGATGCGACGACCTACGATGTCCCCGGCCAGTTCGGCTATCTGCGGCTGTCGTACGGCTTCTGAGGCATCGGTCGGAGCGACCGACCGACGAGGATTGATCTTGTCGCCGCCCTGGCAAGCGGCGACAAGGGCTGATGGCCCATCCTGTTCTGCTGACGGTGCGCGCGCTCGCGAAAAGCGTTCCCGGACCGCGATCGCTGTTTCATGCGCTCGATCTCGAGGTGGCGGCGGGGGAGATCGTCGCGATCACCGGCGAATCGGGGGTCGGCAAATCGACGTTGCTCAATATCCTCGCCGGGCTCGACGATGCCGATACCGGCGAAGTGGCGGTCGAGGGCGTCGTGCTCGGCACGCTCGGGGAGACGGCGCGCACGCGGTTGCGGCGCGAGCGGATCGGCTTCGTCTTCCAGGCCTTCCACATCCTGCCCTATCTGACCTTGCGCCAGAACGTCGCCTTGCCGCTCGCGTTGGTGTCGGCCGACGGCGCGGCGGCGCAGGCCGAGGCGGAGGCGATGCTCGTCGCGGTCGGGCTTGGCGGGCGCGGCGAAGGCTATGCGCGCGATCTGTCGGGCGGAGAGTTGCAGCGCGTCGCGATTGCACGCGCGCTCGTCCACCGCCCGGCACTGATCCTCGCCGATGAGCCGACCGGCAACCTCGATCCCGAGACCGCTTCGCGCGTCCTGACGCTCTTCGCCAATGCTGCGCGAGAACGTGGTGCGGCGGCGGTCATGGTCACGCATTCCGATGCCACTGCTGCGATTGCCGACCGCGTACTGACGCTCACCGCCGAGGGGCTGGTCGCGCGTGCGCGCTGAGCCCGGCCTGTGGTCGGGACGGCTGGCGCTCGGCTGGCTGATCGGCGGCGAGTGGCGCTTTCACCCGGCGCGTTTCCTCGTCACCGCGCTGGCGATCGCGGTGGGGGTTGCGCTCGGCTTTGCGGTGCACCTCGTCAACGGATCGGCGCTGGCGTCGTTCGACAGCGCGGTGCGCGGGGTCAATGGCAGCGCCGACCTGAGCGTGAAGGCGACGAGCCGGCTCGGCTTCGACGAACGCCTCTACCCGCGCGTCGCGAGCGCGACGGGCGTTATGGACGCAAGCCCGGTCGTTCAGCTCGACGCGCGGATCGGGACGGCACGCGTGACGCTGCTCGGGCTCGACATTCTCCGCGCCGCAGCGGTGACGCCGACGCTGATCGGGGTTGGTGCGCAAGCGGCGAACGGGGTCGGCGGCGATGTCTTCGACGAAGCGAGCGTGTTCCTGTCACGCACGGCGCTCGAGCGGAGCGGGGCGAAACTGGGTGCGCGCGTCACGGTCGATGCGAACGGACGCGCGGTCCCGCTGCGGGTTGCGGGCACGCTGCCGGGGGTGGCCGACGGGAGTGCGGTCGCGGTGATCGACATCGCCGCGGCGCAGTGGAAGTTCGACCGGATCGGACGGCTCGATCGGCTCGACGTGGCGGTGACGGATCGCGCAGCGGCGGAAGGTGCGCTCGCCACGCTCCTGCCGGGCGATGCCGTCGTCTCGACCGCGCAGGCGCAGAGTTCGCAGGGCGATGCGCTGTCGCGCGCGTACCGCGTCAATCTCGACATGCTCGCGCTCGTCGCGTTGCTGACCGGCGGCTTCCTCGTGTATTCGGCGCAGTCGCTGTCGGTTGTCCGACGCCAGCGCGCGTTCGCGTTGCTGCGCACGCTCGGCATGCCGCGCGGCGGGGTGATCGCCGCGGTCGTCGCCGAGGGCGTGGCGATCGGCGTGATCGGATCGGGTCTCGGGCTGGCGGCAGGCTATGGCCTTGCCTGGGCCGCGGTGCAGTGGCTCGGCGGCGATCTGGGCGCCGGCTATTTTCGCGGGGCCGGGGCAGGGGTGGTGTTCCAGCCCTGGGCCGCGCTCGGCTTTTTCGCGATCGGCTTGCTTGCGGCGATCGTCGGGAGCGCGGTGCCGGCGCGGCTGGCGGCGCGCGCGGCGCCTGCCGCGGCGCTTAAGAACGCCGGCGATGTGCTCGATCCGCGGCAGCGCGTGGCGTGGTGGCCCGCCGCGCTGTTGCTGCTGACGGGGGGCGTGGTGTCGCTGCTGCCGCCTATCGCGCACTTGCCGGTGTTCGGCTTTGTCGGGATGGCGCTGTTGCTCGCCGGGGGCATAGCGGGCGTGCCGTGGTTCGCCCGCGCGCTGCTCGCGCCGCTCGCCGCGCGCGCGATCGGAACCGTCCCGCGCCGGCTCGCGATCCGGCATTTGCACGGTGCGCCGGGCGAGGCCGCGACAGCGCTGTGCGGTATCGTCGCCTCGACTGCGCTGATGATTGCGATGGCGACGATGGTGACGAGCTTCCGCGGCGCGGTCGACGACTGGCTCGGCGATGTGCTCAGCGCCGATCTCTACATGCGCACCAATGCCGGCGCGAGCTTCGACCCCACGACGCGCGCGACGCTCGCCGCGACGCCTGGCGTTGCGCGTCTCGCCTTCGGGCGACAGCTCCAGCTGACGATCGCGCCCGATCGTCCCCCGATCGCGCTTGTCGCGCGGCCAACGCCCGACGCCGGGGATCGGCAGTTGGTGCTGATCGCGCGCGCCGACGCGCTTCCGGCGGGCGTTCCACCGATATGGGTGTCGGAGCCGGCGGAGCGGCTTTACGGCTGGCACCCCGGCGCCGTGATCCGATTGCCGATCGGCGGTGGCACGCGCTTTGCGGTCGCGGGGGTGTGGCGTGACTATGCCCGCCAAGGCGGGGCGGTGCTGATCGATGCGGCGGCGTATCAGCGCTTGACCGGTGACACTGGGCGCGACGAGGCCTCGGTCACGCTCGAGCCGGGCAGCGACGCCGCGGCGGTGATCCAGCGGCTGCGCGCGCGGCTGAGCCCGGCGCTCAGCGATCAAGTCGACATCACGCAGCCGGCGACGCTGCGCCGCTTCGCGCTGACGCTGTTCGATCGGAGCTTTGCCGTGACCTATCTGCTCGAGGCGATCGCGATCCTGGTCGGGCTGGCGGGCGTGGCAGCGACGATGTCGGCGCAGACGCTGGCGCGCGAACGCGAGTTCGGAATGCTCCGCCATCTTGGCCTGACGCGGCGCCAGCTCGGGGCGATGCTCGCGACCGAGGGGGCGATCGTCGGGCTGACGGGTGCGCTGGCGGGGATCGGGCTCGGCCTCGTGCTGTCGCAGGTGCTGATCCATGTCATCAACCCGCAATCGTTCAACTGGACGATGGCGACGCGCGTGCCCGTCGGGACGCTGGTCGCGGTGGCGGCCGCGCTCACCGGGGCGGCGGCGGTGACCGCGCTGCTGGCTGGGCGACGCGCGACGTCGCGCAGCGCAGTGCAATCGGTACGGGAGGATTGGTGATGCGCGTCTCCCCGGTCATCGCAATGCTCGCCGCGGCGAGCCTGACCGCGTCGGCGCCGGCGCCCTATCCCGTGGTGAAGCCCGGCATCACGCTGCGCTTTCCGCGTGACCACGGCGCGCATCCGCAGTTCCGCACCGAATGGTGGTACGTGACGGGCTGGCTGCGCACCGCCGACGGCGCCGATCTCGGCTTCCAGGTCACGTTCTTCCGCACGCGGCCGCCGGTCGATCCGGCCAATCCGAGCCGCTTTGCCGCCGGGCAAGTGCTCTTCGCCCACGCAGCGCTGTCCGACCCGCGGATCGGGCGCTTGCTCCACGGCGAGCGCTCCGCCCGCGCCGGGTTCGGCCTTGCGGGCGCGAGCCCCGCCGATGCCGATGTCACGATCCGCGACTGGCGTCTGCGCCGCAGCTCCGACGGGCATTGGGCGACGCAGGTGGCTGCGCGCGACTTCGCGCTTGCGCTCGCCTTCGCGCCGACCCAGCCGCCGCTGCCGCAAGGCGCGGGGGGCTATAGCCGGAAGGGCCCGGAACCTAGTGCAGCGAGCTATTATTATTCGATCCCGCACCTCAAGGTCTCGGGCCAGGTGCGGCGCGGCGACAAGTCGGTCGCGGTGACCGGCGAGGCGTGGCTCGATCGCGAATGGTCGTCCAACTATCTGCAGGGCGAAGCGCAGGGCTGGGACTGGACCGGCCTCAACTTCGACGACGGCAGCGCGCTGATGGCGTTCCGCATCCGGCGCAAGACGGGCGGCACGCTATGGGCGGGGGGATCGCTGCGCCGCGCCGACGGCACGACGGTCGTGCTCGCGCCGGGCGACGTGGCGTTCCGCCCGGTGGCACGGTGGCGCAGCCCGGTGACGGGCGCGGTCTATCCGGTCGCGCAGGAGCTCAGCGTGCGGTTGCCCGACGGCGTGCACCGCTGGCCGCTCACCCCGCTGTTCGCGGCGCAGGAACTCGACGCGCGGCGCAGCGGTCTGCCGGTCTATTGGGAGGGCGCGGTGCGGACGACGGGCGGGCGCGGCTATCTCGAGCTGACGGGCTATGACCGCGCATTGAAGATGTGACGTCTTGGCGGTTTACGCCGTAAGGTGCGTTGCCAAGCGCCGCATCCTTGTGGATGATGCGCCATGCCCCCATCACCCCAATCCGACGCCGCGCTCGAAGCGCGCATTGCCGCCGACCCGCGATACGCCGCGCTCGTGCGCGACCGGCAGCGCTTTTCGTGGACGCTCACCGCGATCACCGTGATCGTCTATAGCAGCTTCATTTCGCTCATCGCGTTCGACAAGCCGCTGATGGCGCAGCCGATCGGCGGCGGCACGATCAGCCTCGCGGTGGTGCTCGGCGCGGCGATGCTGATCGGCACGGTGGCGATTTGCGCGGTCTATGTCCGGCGCGCGAACGGCGAATACGACGCCCGGCTCGCCGAGCTGCTCGCGAGCGTTGCCGCGTGACGCGCAACCTGTGGTGGACCGCCGGCCTGCTCGCGTTGCTCGGCTGGGCGACCGGCGCGACCGCGGCGATCGGCGGCGCGATCCAGCGTCAGCCGACGAACTGGACCGCGATCCTGATGTTCGCAGGGTTTGTCGGGATCACCTTGTTCATCACCGGCGCGGCTGCCCGGCGGACGCGGACGGTCTCCGATTTCTATACCGGCGGCGGCATCACCGGCTTCCAGAACGGCCTAGCGATGGCGGGCGACTATTGCTCGGCGGCGTCGTTCCTCGGGATCACGTCGCAGATCTTCAACGATGGCTATGACGGGTTGATCTACGCGATCGGCTTCCTCGTCGGCTGGCCGATCGTGTTGTTCCTCGTGGCCGAGAAGCTGCGCAACCTCGGCCAGTTCACCTTCGCCGACGTCGCCTCGTACCGCTTCCTCCAGGGCCCGGTGCGCAGCTTTGCCGCGCTGAGCACGCTGCTCGTCGTCTCCTTCTATCTCATCGCGCAGATGGTTGGTGCCGGGCAGCTCGTCCAGCTGCTGTTCGGTCTGCCGTATCTCTATGCGATCACCGTCGTCGGCGGGCTGATGATGATCTACGTGCTGTTCGGCGGGATGCGCGCGACGTCGTGGGTGCAGATCATCAAGGCGGTGATGCTGCTGTGCGGTGCGAGCTTCCTCGTGCTCGGCGTGATGGCGCATGTCGGTTTCTCGTTCGAGACGCTGTTCGCGCGCGCCGTCGCGATCAAGACGCGGCTGGCGCTCGAGAGCGGTCTTTCACCCGCCGATGCGGCGGCCAAGGGGCGTGCGATCATGGGGCCGGGCGGGTTCATCAAGGATCCGATCTCGGCGCTATCGTTCGGCTTTGCGCTGATGCTCGGCACTGCCGGGCTGCCGCACATCCTGATGCGCTTCTTCACCGTTCCCGACGCGCGCGAGGCGCGCAAGTCGATCATGTGGGCGACCGTCTGGATCGGCTATTTCTACGCGCTCACCTTCGTCCTCGGATTCGGCGCGATCGTGATGATCTCGTTCAACCCGGACTATGTCGGCGTGGACGGGCTCTTGCGCGGCGGCAACAACATGGCGGTGATGCACCTCGCGCATGCGATCGGCGGGAATCTGTTCCTCGGCTTCATCTCGGCGGTCGCTTTCGCGACGATCCTCGCGGTGGTGGCGGGGCTGACGCTATCGGCGGCGTCGGCGATCTCGCACGACATCTATGCGAGCGTGCTCCGCAAGGGCGATGCCGATCCGGTCAAGGAATTGCGCGTGTCGCGGATCACGACGATCCTGCTCGGGATCTCGGCGATCATCCTCGGCGTCGTGTTCGAAAAGCAGAACGTCGCGTTCATGGTCAGCCTCGCCTTCGCGCTCGCCGCGTCGGGCAACTTCCCGGTGCTGGTGATGTCGCTGCTGTGGAAGGGCTGCACCACCAAGGGCGCGGCATGGGGCGGCGCGATCGGCCTGCTCGCGGCGTTCGGCCTGACGGTCGTGTCGCCGGTGATCTGGGTAGCGGTGTTCGGGTTCGATCACGCGATCTTCCCGTACAGCTCGCCGGCGTTGTTCTCGGTGCCGGCCGGGTTCTTCGCGATCTGGTTGATTTCGACGCTCGACCGGTCGCCCCGCGCGGCGATCGACCGGGCGGCTTATCCAGCGCAGCGCCTGCGGTCCGAAACCGGCATCGGCGTCCACGACTCGGTCGCGCACTGAGCGGGAGGGACGCGCCGCCGGTTTGGTGGCGGGCGGTGCGCAAGCGGGGGTGCTGCGAGTCGCGGAGCATGATGCCGCCGCGACCTGCACCCCGTGCGCGCATCGGGATCCGGTCGGGTCCCGATGCGCGACGATGGATCAGCCGTTCAGCGCATCCTTGAGCGCCTTGGCGGGCGCGAAGCCGAGCTTCTTCGACGCTGCGATCTGGATGGTTTCGCCGTTCGAAGGGTTGCGGCCTTCGCGTGCGGGGCTGTCCTTGACCTTGAACTTGCCGAACCCGGCAAGCGCGATTTCTTCACCGGCCTGCGCCGCTTCGGTGATCGCTGCGAAGACGCTATCGACGATCGCCTTGGCGTCGGTCTTGGGGATGCCGTGTGCGGTGGCGATTTTTTCGTTCAGGTCGGCATTGTTCATGAGACATGTCCTGCAGAAGAAAGGGAGCCGGCGCCCTAACGAGCGATCCGCGCCATGACCAGTGGGTGTGTGACGGACAGAGCCCGGATTCGGTGCGGTTTGTGCGCAAAATCGGTGGATGCGAGGCGCAAAGACCGCAAATGCGGGGTTAACTGCGGGCCGTGGGCGCCGCGGCCGGCCGAGCGCGGCTCACTCCCCGAATCCGACGAAAACCGCGGCGTCCGCGACCGATCGGCGCTCGGACACGACGGCGTTCGCGGGAAATTCAGCGTCGGGCCAGCCCAGGGCGATGCTCTTCATGATGACCTGATCGTCGGGGATCCCGGCATGTTCGCGCACGACGGGGGATTGCATGATCCCCTGACTGTTGATCACCGTGCCGAGTCCGCGCGACCAGGCGGCGTTGACCAGCGCGGTCGCGACTGCGCCGCAGTCGAACGCGGTGTCGTCGCTTTCCGCGAGGTCGCGATCGTAGGTGATGATGACGCAGATCGGCGCGTCGAACTGCCGAAAGCCGCGCATCACCCAGTCCTGCCGCGCATCCTTGTCGTCGCGCGCGATGCCCATCGCGGCGAAGAGCTGCTTGGCGACGCCGATCTGGCGGTCGCGATGCGGGCCGGCGAACGCGGTCCCGGTGCGGAATTCGCGCGACTGCGGGATTCCCGCCATCATCCGTTCGGTGTTGCCGGCGCGGATCGCATCGAGCGCGCTGCCGCCGATGACGTAGAAATGATAGGGCTGGGTGTTCATCGACGAGGGCGCGCGCATCGCCAGCATCAGGATCTCCTCGATCAGCGGGCGCGGCACCGGGTCGGGGCGATAGCCGCGGATGCTGCGCCGTCCGAGGATCACATCGTCAAAGTCCATGGGAGCTCCTTTTCGGGGGATGGCTACGCCGCGTCACGCGCTAAGATCTCGCGCCACGTTGCAAGCAGGGCCGAAGCCCCGGCTACGGGAAGCGCCAGCCGGGAAACCGCATGCCCCATCACCCGAACGGATGGCGAAGCCGACGAAAAAGTCCGCGCTTGGCGACGCTTTCGAAGATTTCGGACGGGTTTTCTGGGTCGAGCACCTCATTGTCGGCGAGCCAAGCTTCGACCTCGCTGAGATCGGGGATTTCGTACGGCCGCAGCGATCGGCCCGTGCCGCGCAGCGCCTCGATCGTCGCGATCAGCGAGCCGCTCGAGTCGATCTGCGCGGCTACCTTGGCGACCGACACGCCGAGATGCTCCGCGATGAGGCCATCGCGGATCGCGCGAATGGCATCGGCACCTTCGTCGCCGGCGTCGATCGTCACGTCGCATTCGGTGTCGAGGCCCAGCGAGCGATTGTTCATGTTCGCCGATCCGATCCGGAGCATGCGCCCATCGACGATCATCACCTTGGCGTGGACATAGATCGGCGTGCCCTTCTCCGTGAACGGATGGTACAGCCGGAGCCGGCCGTGGGGGTCGCGCTGCTTCAGCGCTGCGACGAGGCGCGCGCGCGCCGTGTCCATCGCGAGTGGCTCGAGCCAGCCCTGGGCGTGCTCGGGATTGATGATCACGATCTCGGGACCGTCGGCTTCGGTCAGTCGCGCCGCGATTGCCTCGGCGATCTTGCGCGACGCGAAATACTGGCTTTCTGCATAGATCGAGACCTTCGCCGAAGCGATCTGCGCGACGAACAAATGCTCGATCTCGCGAATTTCGGGGCAGTCGGGCATGTCGGGCGAGGTTCGGGCAATCCCGACCTGAACCTGCTCGAACTCGGTTGCCAGCCCCTTGGGCCAGCAGCGCCCCGGCGTATCGGCCGCCTCGACCGGGTCGAGCGGGTGCCCGCCGGCATGTCCCCAGCGATCGCGGGCGAGCTCGCCCAGCGCCGCCGCAACGGGGCCCTGCAACGCGGTCGTCGCATCGTGCCAGGGCGTATAGGGTTTGCCATTGGCCAGTACACGGCGTGGCTCGACATCGCGGTGATGCCGCGTGTCCCACCGCTCGCTCGTCATGTCGATCCCGCCGCAGAATGCGAAACAATCGTCGATCACGACGATCTTCTGGTGATGCGAACCGCCGGTCGGGTGGAAACTGTCGAGCTTGGTATGGATCCGCGGATGCTGCATCCACCGCGCCAGCGTGAGGATGTTGGAGCCGCGCACGAGCGTCTTGAGCGCGCCGACGTCCCACCGCAGCAGGAAGATCTCGAGCTCGGGATTGCGCTCGGCGAGCCAATAGATGAAGTCGCCGACCGCCTCCGGCTCGCCGGCTTCACGGTCAGATCCGACGAGGTGGATGCGTGCGTCGAAATCCCAGCCGATCAGCATGATCCGGCGACGCGCCTGAAGCATCGCCAGCCGGGCGTTCTTGAAATAGTCGTCGGCGTCGATGAGCACGCTCATCCGGGTTGCCTCAGCGACGCGCCAGAATGCCTTGTTGTCCAAGCCCACGCGATGTCTTCCCAATTGCGTCGTGTAACGATCCGTCCAAAGGCTGATTGGCCAAGGTCGGCTCCACACGCAATCGCTTCTTATCAGACTCGCGTCACGCAGCCCTAAAGGTCTTGTGGCAGCTTGCTCAGAAACGCCGGGCTGAATCGCTGTCGGCTACGGCGATTCAGTCGCCGCCAACCGTCAGAGCCGCCTTGCTTGCATCGGCCTTGCCGGTGAGGCCCGGCACCTCGTCGAGCTGGCGCAGATCGGTAAATCGACCACGCTCGCCGCGATAGCGCACGATCTCGAATCCGTGGCCTTCCAATCCCGGCACTTGGTCGAGTTCCTGGGCGCTGGCGGTATTCACGTCGATGAGGGGCGCCGTGCTCATAGATTTGCCTGCTCTTCCTCGGGGAGGGTCGCGTCGGGTCCGTAATAGAGGGTGGCGCATTCGTCGGCGAGGCAGCCGCCCTCGATCGTGATGTCGTCGCGATAGGCATCCTGGATGAAACCCAGCGTATCGACGTGGCGCGCCTCGAAATACATCGGGTGGACATCGTCCCGGCCCGCCCCGAAGACGACGCGCCCGACCTTCGACCAGATCGAGGCCATCGTGCACATGCCGCACGGCTGCAGCGTCGAATACAGCGTCGCGCCGCGCAGTTCGAGTTCGCCCGTGTCTTCGCAGGCTCGGCGGATCGCCATCATTTCCGCATGTGCGGTCGCATCGGGCAGTTCGTGCGTCTGGTTGCGCTCGGCTGCGATGACCTTGCCATCGAGCACGATTACGCAGCCGAGCGGCGAGGTTGATGGGTCCGAACCCTTCGACCGCGCGACCTCGATCGCCATGCGCATATACATCTCATCGTCATTCGCGTGCATCGGAATCTCCTTGGTGAAGGCGCAACGCATATCGCGCGAAATCGACGCGTCAGGCGGCGAGCGCATAGCGACGGCAATGGTCGAGATAGCCCGCCTCATGGCTGCCCGCGAGCGAAACGACGCTTTCCCAGAGCCACGACGGCGTGTCGATCGCACCGCGACGGTCGGCCTCGAGCACGGTGATCCACGCCTCGCGCGTCGCGCTGTCCATTTGCCGGGCGTGCGCCTTGCCGACGACGAAGGCGAGATAGCGCGCCGAGCGAACGGCTTCTGCATGGTTGAACTGGTCGACCTCGAGCTTGAGATCCTGCGGCGCCAGTTCGCGGATGAACAGTGACCGGCCGAGCATGCGAACCGCCTTCATCCGCGTGCCCAGATGCGGCGAGAGCGCGCGCGCCGCGGCGACGACGCGGTCGCCATTGTCCGCGGGCATGGCCGCGTCGGCGGCGGCGGGTGCGATCGGCGCGGTTGCTTCCTTCAAATCGACCAGCGCGTACGACCAGCGCCCCTTGCTCGTCTTCATCCCGACGATCGCGGCATAGCGGAGCAGCCCGAGCGAACTGCAGCCCTTCATCCAATATGCGGCATCGACCAGGCGCACTTCGCGATCAGCCGGCTTGCCCTTCATCGACAGGATGAGGTGCGCGACAGCAGGATCGGCGAAGAGCTGTTCGAGCGCGGCACGCTCGTCTGCCGCCAGCGCCCAGAACTTCTTGCCGAGCGGTATGCGCGGCTCGATCGCTTCGAGCCGCTCCTTGGCGAGATGCCGCCAGCGCCGGCCCAGCGCCGCACGCTTGATGCTGCGGACGACCTCGGGCTCGACGCCCGGGTCGCCGCTGGTCGGATCGTGAATGGCGGCGGCATAGCCATCGATCATTTCTTCCATCATCCGGGCGGTCGTGACGCCAGGCAGATCCGACCCGCGCGCAGCAGTCGCCAGGGACAGGCCAAGCCGGATGAGATCATGCGCGGGATTGCCGATGACGGCCTGATCCAGGTCGCGGATCTGGATCTCGACCCGCCCGTCGCCATTGGCGAGGGGGCCGAGATTGCCGAGATGGCAGTCGCCGCAAATCCAGATCGCCGGACCTTCGGGCACGCGGCGCGCGGCAGGCGAGCCCGCGAGCCACTCGTAGAATTTGGCGGTGTTTCCGCGAACATAGGCGTGCGCCGAGCGCGCCATCTTCAGTGTGCGTGTGGCTTCGAGAACGGCGGTACGGTCGGTAGGCAAAGGCATCGTCAGGCGGACCTCGGTGAGTGGCGATCGCATCAACGCGCATCGGCCGCATTTGTAACGCAGTGTTGCGGAAGTGTTGGGACGCCGGGGAAAACGTCTGGAATTTGTCCGCGACGCGCGCGTCGAGCGGGGCGATGCAGCCAGGCCGCAGCTTCGGCATCGGAACGCCGCGGGGGCGGGGGGACACCGCCGCGGACCGATCCGCGCCCGCGTAAAAGATCGCTCCGCCAAGGCTTCCCGATTGCCCTTTGTCTGCGCATAGTGTGCGCCAAGGGACGCCAGACACGGGGAAGCACGATGAAGAATGCCGCGACGATCGCCATCGGATTGGCGACGCTGACGAGCCTGTTTGCGGCGCAGCCCAGCGCGGCGCAAACGCTGCGGCCCGACCAGCAGGCGTTCCGCGCGCTTTACAAGGAAATGGTCGAAACCGACACCAGCATCACGACGGGCAGCTGCACCGCGCTTGCCGGCAAGGTTGCCGCGCGCTTCAAGGCGGCGGGCTTCGCCGACGCACAGATCACGCCGTTTTCGGTCCCCGATCATCCCAAGGAAGGCGGGCTGGTCGTCGTCTATCCGGGCAGCTCGAAGAGCGTCAAGCCGATGCTGCTGCTCGGCCATATCGACGTGGTCGTCGCCAAGCGCGAGGATTGGGTGCGCGATCCGTACACGCTGATCGAGGAAAACGGCTATTTCTACGGCCGCGGCACCGCCGACATGAAGGCGCTCGACGCGATCTGGGTCGACAGCCTGATCCGCTTCAAGCAGCAGGGATACCAGCCCAAGCGCACGATCAAGCTTGCCTTGACGTGTGGCGAAGAAACGAGCTGGGCGTTCAACGGCGCGTCGTGGCTCGCGGCGAACAAGCCCGAGCTGATCGCTGCCGAATTCGCGCTCAACGAAGGCGGTGGCGGGCGCAGCGACGGGCATGGCAAGCTCGTCATCTCGACGCTGCACGTCGGCGAGAAGACCGCGATCAACTACCGCGTCGAGGCGACCAATCCGGGCGGGCACAGCTCGGCCCCGGTCAAGGAAAACGCGATCTACCAGCTGTCCGACGCGATGATCCGGCTGCGCGCCTATGATTTTCCCGTGATGATGACCGACACGACCAAGGCCTATTTCCGCACCGCCGGCGTCGCGCGCGGCGACGCGATGGGGCGTGCGATGATCTCGCTTGCCGCCAATCCCGCCGATACCGCGGCGCTGGCACTGGTCGACACCGACAAGAGCTACCATTCGATGCTGCGCACGACGTGCGTCGCGACGCTGCTCGACGGTGGCCATGCCAATAACGCGCTGCCACAGCGAGCCGGCGCGAACATCAACTGCCGGATCTTCCCTGGCGTTTCGCCCGACGCCGTGCGCGACCAGATCGCTGCCGTCGTCGCCGATCCCGCACTGACCGTAAAGCAGACCGACAGCCGCGGGCCAGTCGCCAAGCCAGTGCCGCTCGACCCGAAAATCGTCGAGCCCGCGCGGACGCTGCTCGCCAAATACTATCCCGGCGTGCCGCTGAGTCCGATGATGTCGACCGGCGCGACCGACGGCATCTTCTTCGAGGCGATCGGCATCCCGGTCTATGGCCCGCCGGGCACGTACGGCGACCCCGACGGCAACGGCACGCACGGCCTCAACGAGCGCGCGATCGTCAAGGCGGTCTATTCGGGGCGCGATTACCTGTTCGATCTGATCAAGGCCTATGCCGGCTGAGCAACGCCGGGCGGGATGATCGCCCGGGGTCGACACGCTGCGGCTGCCTTCGCTAGGCTCGCCGCATCCCGAAAGGACTGAAGATGCGCCATGTTTTCCTGCTTGCTACCGTTGCCGCGGTGATCGGCTTCGCGCCCGCCCAGGCCGAAAATCCCTTCGCGCAGCGCAGCTCGCTGCCGTATCAGGCGCCGCCGTTCGACAAGATCCAGGACGGCGATTACCAGCCGGCGATCGAGCAGGGGATCGCCGAAAGCCTCGCCGAAGTGCGCGCCATCGCCGACAATCCCGCCGCGCCGACCTTCGACAACACGATCGTCGCGATGGAACGGCAGGGGCAGATGCTGGCGCGCGCGCAAGCTGCGTTCGGGCAAGTCGCGCAGGCAAACACCAATCCGACGCTGCAGGCCGCCCAAGCCGTCCTGGCACCCAAGCTCGCCGCCTATGGCGACACGATCTTCCTCGATCCCAAGCTGTTTGCCCGCGTCAAGAGTTTGTACGACCGCAAGGCGTCGCTCAAGCTGGATGCCGAGCAAGCGATGCTCGTCGAGGAATACTATACGAACTTCGTGCGCGCCGGCGCGCAATTGTCGGCGGCCGATCAAACTACGCTGCGCGATCTCAACAAGCAGATCTCGATGGCCGGCATCGCGTTTCGCCAGCGCTTGCTCGCGGGCACCAAGGCGGGGGCGCTGGTGGTCGACGATCCGGCCAAGCTCGCCGGGATGTCGGCGGGCGAGGTCCAGTCGGCAGCGCGCGACGCCGCCGAGCGCAAGCTGCCGGGCAAGTATCTCCTGCCGCTGCAGAACACGACCGGCCAGCCCGCGCTCGAGGCGCTAAGCGACCGCGCGACGCGCAAGGCGCTGTTCGACCAGAGCTGGACGCGCACGCAAAAGGGCGACGCCAACGACACGCGCGCCGCGATCCTCCAGCTGATCGCGCTGCGCACGCGCAAGGCCAATCTGCTCGGCTACAAGACCTGGGCGGATTATTCACTGGCGGAGCAGATGGCCAAGACCGCCGACACGGCGCGCGGCTTCCTCGATGCGCTCGATGCTCCGACCGCTGCGGCGCAGGCGGCGCAGGTCGGCGAGCTTCAGCAAGCGATCGATGCGGAGAAGGGGGGCTTCAAGCTCGAGCCGTGGGATTGGGAATTGTACGCCGAGAAGGTCCGCAAGGCGAAGTTCGACCTCGATCTCAACGAAACCAAGCCGTATCTCGAGATCTGGAACGTGCTCGAAAACGGAATCTTCTACGCCGCCAACCAGCTTTATGGGCTGACCTTCAAGCGGCGTAGCGACATTCCGACCTATCATCCCGACATTCGCGTCTACGAAGTGTTCGAGGAAAACGGCAAGCCGCTCGGGCTCGCCTATTTCGATTACTGGAAGCGCGACAACAAGTCGGGTGGCGCGTGGATGAACAGCTTCGTTCGGCAGGCGAAGATCTTCGGAACCAAGCCGGTTATCTCGAACACCGCCAATTTCACCAAGCCGGCGGCCGGCCAGCCGGGGCTGGTGACGTTCAGCGACGTGCGGACGATGTTCCACGAATTCGGCCACGGGTTGCACGGGCTGTTCGCGAACCAGACCTATCCGACGCTGTCGGGCACCGCGGTGGCGCGCGATTTCGTCGAATTCCCGTCGCAGTTCAACGAGCATTGGGCGCTCGAGCCGCGCGTGCTCGCGCATTACGCGCACCATTATCAGACCGGGGCGGCGATGCCGCAGGCGCTGGTCGACAAGATCAAGCGCGCCGAGACGTTCAACCAGGGCTACAGCTTCGGCGAGACGCTGGCGGCGGCGCAACTCGACATGGCGTGGCATTCGGTCCCGGCGACCGCGGTGCCGAGCGACGTCGATGCGTTCGAGGCCAAGGCGCTCGGCGCGACCGGGCTCGACGTGGCGCATGTGCCGCCGCGCTATCGCTCCAGCTATTTCGCGCACATCTGGGGCTCGGGCTATGCGGCGGGCTATTACGCCTATCTGTGGACCGACATGATCCAGCAGAATGTCTATGACTGGTTCGTCCAGCATGGCGGGATGACGCGCGCGAACGGACAGCGCATCCGCGACCTGGTGCTGTCGCGCGGCCATACCGAGGATTACTCGGTCATGTTCCGCGCGATGACGGGACACGACCCGCAAGTCGCGCCGCTGCTGCGCAAGCACGGCCTCGACCCGAAGACCCCCTAAGCGGCATCGCCGGCGGCCGGCGGCCGCCGGCGAGCGTCCGCCGACTTCCGAGCGGACACGCGCCGGGGCCTATCGAACGATCTGGCCCGCTTCGACGAGGCTGGCCGGCGACGCCGACGTGCCGACCCACACCCTGTAGCGACCCGACGGGATCACCCATCGATGCTCCGCGCTGTTCCAGACGCCGAGCGGATGATGGCTGGCGGCGGGATCGATCGTGATCGTCACGCTCTGCGTCGCGCCGGGCGCGACCGTGACGCGCCCGAACCCGACGAGGCGCTTCGGCGGCTGTTTGACGCCCAGCCGATCCGCACCCTCGGGGAGCGAGACATACGCCTGGACGACCTCGGACCCCGAACGCTGCCCGGTGTTCCTGACACTGAGCGAGACGCGGTAGCGGCCCGTCGCAGCGTCGGCGGTGAGTTTCGGTGCCGATGTGGCGAAGCGGGTGTAGGACAAGCCGTGGCCGAACGCGAACGCCACGCAGGGGTTCACCCCGCCGACCGGCGCGCATTTCCCGAGCGGATTGGCGTCGTACCAGCGATAGCCGACGGCGAGCTTCTCGCTATACTGAACGGCCTGGAACGCGCCGCCCGGATCGCGCACGCCGGGGAATTGATCGGCGGCGATGTCGTCGAGAAATCCCTTCCCCGCAACGGGGAAGGTAACCGGCAGCCGGCCGACCGGATCGACCCGGCCGAACAGCAGATCGGCGACGATGTTGCCGTCTTCCTGGCCGGGAAACCACGTTTCGAGGATCGCGGGGCCTTGGCTCCCGAGCAACGCCGGGTCCATCGCGACGCTGGCATTGTCCTTGAGCACGAGCACGGTCTTTGCCGGCATCGCGACGCCGGTGGTCGAGCGCGCAGCGAGGATCGCCTGCAGCATCGCCCCGGTCTGGCTCGACTTGGCGGTATTGCCCGCGGGATCGGTCGTGGCGATCGCGCTCGGCTTGGCGACGTACCAGTCGAGCGACAGGCCCGTCGCCGCCGCCGCCGCCAGCTGGTGCCCGTCCTTGTCGACGAAGGTCGCGCGATCGGCGCCTTCCTCGGCATTGGTGCCGGCCATCACGACCACCGAATCCGACGCGCCGATCGTCTCGAGCGCCTTGGCGAACGGGACCGAAACCCCGTCGATCGTCGCGCTCGCGTTGGCATCGTCGATCAGCACCAGCTTGACCACCGCGTCGCCGCGCCCGAGCTCGCGCAGCGCGGTGCGGATGCCGTCGAGCGGGGACACGGTATAGTCTGGCACCACGTCGGAGCTCCCGCCGCCCGCACCCATCGCCTTGCCAAGGATCGAGCCGCCGGCGATCGCTTGCTGCGCATAGGGTTGCGACGCCTTGCCGACGAGCGCGATGCTGCGCGCGGTCGGCGACAGCGGCAATGCGCCGTTATTCTGCAACAGCACCGCCGCGCGCGTGCCGATGGCCCGCGCGGCTTTCCCGCCCGCGACGAAATCGATCGGCGTCTGGACGAGCTTGCGGTCGAAGATCCCAGCCTTGAACATCTGCGTGTAGCGCCGTTCGAGCGCGGTATCGATCTGGCCGATCGCCAGGCTGTGCTGGCCGAGTGCGGCGCTGATCTTGTCGGGCGACCAATAGAGCGGCGTCGGCATTTCGTGATCGGTGCCTGCTTCGAGCGACGGCACCGTGTTCTTCAGCGCGAAGAAATCGGTCTGGACGTAGCCGCTGAAGTTCCAGTCGTCGCGCAGCACGCCGGTCAGCATCGCCTTGTTGGCGCACGCCTGCAGGCCGTTGAGATAATTGTACGAACACATGATCGCGGCGACCTTGCCGTCCTTCACGCTCATTTCGAACGGGAGCAGATACAGTTCGCGCAGGACTTGGTCGTCGACGGTCTCGCGGATCGTCATCCGGTTGGTTTCCTGCTCGTTGGCGACGAAATGCTTCGCCATCGCGATGATCCCGGCGGACTGTACCGCCTTGGTCTCGGCGACCGCCATCGTGCCCGAAAGATACGGATCCTCGCCGAAATATTCAAAGTTGCGGCCGAGGATCGGCAAGCGCGCGAGGTTCATCCCCGGCGCTTCGAAGACGTGCAGCGCAAGGTTGTTCATCTCGGTCGCGATTACGCCGCCAAAGTCGGCCGCGACGCGCGGGTCGAACGATGCCGCCACCGCCATGCCCGACGGGAGCGCGGTCGCATGCGCCGAGCTCGGGTGCGAATAGGGGAGAAAGAACGGCGCGCCCGGAACTGTGCGCGCCTTTTCGACGTCGCGCGAGACGCAGTCGTTCTGGCCGACCCCGACCGGGCCGTTGGTGATGCGAAAGGTCGGGATGGCGAGCGCGGCAATCCCCGTGACGTGGCGCGCGCCGAAGCATTCGGGGAGTTCGGGGAGGACCGACGGTTCGCTGCCGGTCAATTGCTGGAGCTTCTGCGCGAGCGTCATCGCCGCGACGAGCTGACGCGCACGCGACCGGGCGATCGCCTCCTTGGCCGCATCCGCGCGCGCGGCGGCTTGTTTTGCAACCGTGGCGCGCGCCATCCACGGGTGTGGTGTCGCAGCGTATGTCGGGCCGGGGAGGCCCAGCGCTAGCGCCGCCACTCCTGCGAAATGGGCGATGCGCGCGGTGCGGATGGTCATGCTCTGCTCTCCTGTAGGGCCGCTTCGCGCGGCCTCGTCACTTCGCGCGGGGTGTCGCCTTGGCGTCGTAATAGGTCGCCAGCACGCCGAACGCCTGCTTGCGCTCGCCCGTCTCCGAGATCAGCCCCTTGCGGTTCCAGCCTTGCTGGAAGTCGGGGTTTTGCCGACGCGGCGAGCGGAAATCCTTGAGGATCCACGGCGACATGCCGCGCAGCGTCGGTACGCGATCGGCCATCGCCAGCGTCGCGCGGTAGAAGTCGGCCTGGAATTCCTCGGAGAATTTCTGCGGCGCGGCACCGATGTCGTGGAAGCCGGCGCGGGCATCGGCGCCGAATTCGGAAAAGACCAGCGGCTTGCCGGCCGGCACGCGCCAGCTGATGCCGGGAACGTCGGCGAGCCGGTCGGGCGTGTACCAGCCGTTATAGGTGTTGATCGCGAGCACATCGAGCACGTCGGCGAGCGGATCGGCCATCGTCATCACCGGTCCGGTCGGGCCCTTCGAGCGTTCGACCAGCAGCGCCGCGCTGACGAGCCGCGTGTCGTCGAGCGCGCGTACGTCGCTGACGAGCGTGCGCAGGAAGGTGTTGCGCGCAGCGGTCACCGGGGTTTCGTTGGCGACGCTCCAGATCGCGATCGAGGCGCGGTTGCGGTCGCGCAGGATGTTTTCCGCCACCATGTTGCGCGCCGTCGCCAGCGTGTCGGGGTTGGACCAGGCGACGAGCCAGTAGACCGGCACTTCGCTCCACACGATCAGGCCCATCTCGTCGGCCATCCGCGTCATCACCTCGGAATGCGGATAGTGCGACAGCCGGACATAGTTGCCGTGCAACCCGTCCTTGATCTCGCCGAGCAGCGCACGTGCCGCCGCCTGGGTGATGGCGCGGGTCGGCTCGGTGCCGATCTCCTCCTCGTGGAGCGAGATGCCGCGCAGGAAGATCGGTTTGCCGTTGAGCAGGATGTCGGTGCCGCGGACTTCGATCGTGCGGAAGCCGATCCGATCGCGCCACGTGTCGGCCCCGGCGGCGATCGTCACGTCATAAAGCTGCGGGCGTTCGGGCGACCAGCGGATCAGCGCGCGCGGCGCGGCGACGGTCGCGCGCCAATCGCCCTTCGCATCGGTGCGGCCCGCCAGATCGAGCCCGAGCTTGGCGATGCGCAGATGGAGTGGCTGGTCGCCGGCCTGCGGACCACGCAGATGCGCCTCGACCGCCAGCTTGCCGTCGCGCGTCATGCGCACCCAGGCGTCGTCGACATAGGTGTCGGGCGTCGAGATCAGCCGCACGGCGCGCGTGATGCCGCCGTAATTCTCCCAATCGGTGACGGGCGGCGGCACGGTGGCCGCAGTTGCTTGGGAATCGACTCCGACGGTAATCTGGTTGTCGCCGTCGCGCAGCAGTCCGGTGACGTCGAACGCGAAGGGCGTGAAGCCGCCTTCATGGCGCCCGAGCGGCTTGCCGTTGAGATAGACGACGGTCGCATAATTGGCGGCGCCGAAGCGCAGGAAGCTGCGTCCCTTGCGCTGCGCCGGCGCGGGGAAGCTGCGCTGATACCACATCAGCCCCTGATAATGGCGCAGCTCGGGTGCCTCGGTGAGCCAGGACGAGGGCAGGGTGGTGACGGGCGAGTGCGGCAGGTCGAACTCGAACAGCGCGCGATTGTCGTCGCGCATCGCCTTGCCGACGTCGAGATCGAGATAGCGTTGCTGCGACAGCCCCGGCACTTCGCCGTGAAAGCCGGCCAGCCCCGAGCGGAACGGGTCGATCGAATAATGCCACGGCCCCGAGAGATCGACTCCGTCGCGCATGTCGGCCGAGGCGAGCAGTGGACTGTTCTTGACCGTCGCCAGCGTCAGCGGCTGCGGCGCAACCTCCTGCGCCGCGACCGGCGCCGCACCGACGAGCACCGCCGCCACCAAATACCGAATCTTGCGAGTCATCTGCACGTCAGCGTTCCTCTGTGGTGATCTGTGGATTTGCGGCGTCGGCGCGCGCGAAGGCGATGCCGCGTTCGAGCCCGCGCAATTCGGCGAGCCCGCGCATCCGGCCGAGCAGCGAATAGCCCGGGTTGGTGCGCTTGGTCAGATCGTCGAGCATCTGGTGCCCGTGATCGGGGCGCATCGGGATCGAGCGGCCGAGCCGTTGCTGCAGCCGGTGCACCGCGCCGACGATCGCCGCCATGTTGGCATCGCCTTCGAGATGCGGGGCTTCGTGGAAGGCACCACTTGGCTCGCGCTGGACCGATCGCAAATGGAGGAAGCCGATCCGGTCGCCGAGCCGATCGACCATGCCGGGCAGATCATTGTCCGCGCGAACCCCGAACGATCCCGCGCAGAAGCACAGCCCGTTGGCGCGGCTCGGCACGCGCGCGAACAGGTCGGCGACATCGGCCTCGGTGCTGACGGTGCGCGGCAGGCCGAAGATCGGGAAGGGCGGGTCGTCGGGATGGACGACCAGCTGCACGCCGACCTCTTCGGCGACGGGGCAGACGGCTTCGAGAAAGGCGATATGGTTGGCGCTTAACTGGTCAGGGCCGATCTCGGCATAGGTGTCGATCGCCGCGAGAAATTCAGCCTCGGTGAAGCTCTCCTCGCTGCCCGGCAGCCCGGCAACGATCGTCCGCGCCAGTGCGGTGCGCGCTGCGTCGTCCATCGCAGCGAAGCGGCGGGCTGCGGCCTCGACCAGCGCGGGCGCATAATCGCCCTCGGCACCGCGACGGCGCAGGATGTGGATGTCGTAGGTCGCGACCGCCTCGAGCTCGAAGCGCAGCGCGAGCGCGCCATCGGGCATTGCCCAGGCCAGATCGGTGCGAGTCCAGTCGAGCAGCGGCATGAAATTGTAGGTGACGACCGTGATCCCGCACGCCGCCAGATTGCGCAGACTCTCGCAATAGTGCGCGGTCAGGCGGTCGCAGTCGGGCCCGCGCGTCTTGATCGCCTCGTGCACCGGCACGCTCTCGACGACACTCCAGCCAAGCCCGGCTTGCTCGATCATCGTCTTGCGCGCGGCGATCGCGGCGCGCGGCCAGACGTCGCTATTCGCCACCTCGTGCAGCGCGGTCACCACTTCGCTTGCGCCGGCCTGGCGTATATCGCGGAGCGACACCGGATCCTTGGGGCCGAACCAGCGCATCGTCTGTGTCATCAACATGAAGGCACTAGCTCCCGAGCCGTTGCACCGATGTGCGGCGTGGCCCTCATCGTGTTTGCCTACCCTGCGGGTTTGAATTCGAAGCTCATGCCCGCCGCCTTGCTTGGCTGGAAACCCTTCCACAGCGTCGCGGCCGGCGGCCCGGGGCTGTATTCGGTGTGGCGGCCGGGCGTCAGGCCGGCCCAGACGCCATCGTTCGAATTGGGCACCAGCCCGTCGAGATAGCTGGCCTTAGCGGCGTCGTCCTTGACGTAGCGGTCGAGGAACGCGGTGATGAAATGCGCTTCGACCGCGAGCAGCCGATCCTTGCGCCACACCGCATCCTCGAACCAGTCCTTGTCCCAGAAGGTGCGCTGCATCGCCGGTGGCGCGGCGATCAACCCGATGCTGTGGCCGGCCTCGCGAAAGGTGAGGAGATAGCGCGGCGCGTGCACGGCATCGTCGAACAGCGTGCGCACGCCAGGCGCATAGCCGACGGTGCGGTCCTGGCTGCCGACGATGAACAGCGTCGGGGCCGTGAGCGCGCCGAGGCCGGGTTTGGCCCAGAGCGGCGTGCCACGGATCACGCTTGCCGGGGAAATCGCCACCACGGCTTTCAGGTTGGCGACCTTGAGCGTGTCGGCCGCGCGGGCACCCGCGACATACGGCGCGAGCACGCCGCGCGTGGCGGCCGCGAGCCCTGGATCGAGCGGTGCGCCCGCCGCGGTCAACACGCCGTAACCGCCCATCGAATAGCCGATCAGCGCGGTGCGCGTCGGGTCGGCGCTGGCGAACAGGCCTTGCCCGGCGGTCGCGCGCCGCTGCGCCTCGGCCGCGACGAAGGCGATGTCGAGCGGGCGCCGCGTGATCGGGCCGGCGGCGGCAGCCGCGGTGCGGATCGTGATCGAGGGATCGCGAAACGCCGGGGTGACGACGACATACCCCTTGCTCGCGAGGTTCTCGCCGAGCCAGGACAGCACTTCGGGGGTGTTGCTGTAGCCGTGCGCGAGGATGACGAGCGGGAAGCGGCCGGCGGCGGCCTGCGCGCCTGGGGTGGCGATGCCCGCAACGGTAAAGACGACGTCGCGGCCGTCTTCGCCCGGCAAGCCGGTGCGATAGCGCGTCCCGCGTCCGGCTGCTGCGGCGGGGTACCAGATTTTGAGCGGGAGATGCCGGTCAGCCACGGCTGGTGCAGGTGTGCCCGTCAGCGGATCGGCCTGTGCCGGTTGGACGAACTCCACGTCCGCGACCCCGACCGGATGCACGCCAAGCCGCGCGAGTTCGGGCGCATCGATGCCGGGCCGAGCTTGTGCGGTTTGCGCCGACGCCTCTCCGGCAGGTGCCCGTTGGGCCGGGGCGGCGCTGGTAAGGAGCGCCCCGGCGCCACACGCGGCGAGCGCGATCTTGAGGTTGTGCTGCATCATACGGTCCCTGATCAAGTTCGATGCCAGCAACGCGGGCGGGGGGCGGCAACGGCCGCTCCCCGCAGACCTTTAGAAGTTCAGCGCGAGCCGTACCCCGCCATAACGCCGGAAATCGCGTGGCAAAATCGCCTGCGTTGCCTGCGCACCACCGAAATTGCCCGCCGTGTTCACCAGTGCCGGGAAATATTGCTTGTCGAACAGATTGTTGACGAAGCCGACCAGTTCCCAGCGGCGGTTGGCATCGCGGATGCCGAGGCCGATGTTGAAGATGCTGTACGCCTTCTGGATCGTCTCGGGATCCTGCGACAGCGAGTAGTTGACCGTGCTGGTATATTGCCAGTTGATCTGCGCCACGCCGCGCAGCGTATCGCCGATCGCCGGCGAATAATCCGCCCCGGCCGACAGCTTCCATTCGGGCGCCTGCGCCGCGCGCGCGCCGGCCAGATTTTGGCGTGCCGGCGTGCCGGTGCAGCCCTGCGCCGCGGTCTGCCCGATATAGCATTGCGCGACCGGGAACGATTTGATCCGCGCATCGAGATAGGTCGCGGCGGCATTGATCGACACGTCGTGGCCGATCCGCGCCGTGCTCTCGACCTCGACACCGCGCGTGTTGAGCTTGCCGACATTGGCGAGGCGGAAATTCTGCGTGCCGTCGGGCAGCGTCTCGATGCCCTGTGCCTGGAGGTTGGTGAAGTTGGTATCGAACACCGTGGCGTTGAGCGTCACGCGGCGATTCAGGAACTGCGTCCGCAGGCCCAATTCGAAGTCGCGCGAGGTCTCGGGCTTGATCGGCCCGGCGAGCGCACGGTTTGCGTTGAAGCCGGTGGTCAGATCGTAGGTCTGGCCTTTGTACCCGGTCGAATAGGTCCCGAACACGCTCACGTCGGGCGTGAATTCGTAGCGCAGGCTGACGCGGTGCGTCTCGGCGGTATCTTCCGCACCGCCGCTGAAGAACGCGTTGCCGTTCTGGATGTCGCGGAAGGTGTAGTTGATCTTCTCGTTCTGGACACGCAGCCCGCCGGTCAGCGTCGCCTTGGGCAGGAATTCCCAATCGGCCTGGACGAAGCCCGCAAGCTGGCGCGAGGCCGACGTGGCGTACCAATTGGCGAGCGAGAAGGCCGGACCGCGATAGAACGGGCGGTTGAAGTCGACCTTCGCGAAATAGGCGCCGATCGTGTAGCGGAACGGCTTGTCGCCGGGCGACTGCAGCCGCAGTTCCTGCGTCACCAGCTTCGAATTGAACGTCCCGATCTGGACGTTGCTGCCGATCGGCACGGTCAGCGCGGTATCGTCCTGATCGAGGAAGTCGTTGAGCTGGAACTTGTCGTACGAGGTAATCGACACCAGCGTCAGATCGCCAAGCCCGAATTCGCCACGCAGATAGCCGCCATACCCTTCGTAATTGGTACGTGCGTTGTAATTGTTGCTGATCTTGTCGTTCTGCGTGCTGGGCGTGAAGCCTGGGAACACCACCGCTGGCGTCAGCCCCGCAGTGTTGCGGAACAGCGCGTTGGGCGCGACGCGGATGAAGGGACGACCGACGTCGGTCTTGCCGTTGAGATAGTTGGCCGACAGCGTGATGGCGATGTCGTCGCTCGGCTTCCAGCGCAGCTTGCCGCGCGTGTTGAACGTCCGCCGGCCATTGACGTCCTTGCCGTTGAAGACGTTACGGACGTTGCCGTCGTAGTAGTTGTAGCTGCCCGAAAAGACGTAGCCGAGCTCGGGGCTGATCGGCCCCGACAGGCTGAAATTGCCGCCATATTCCTGATCGCTCGTCACCAGCGCGTTGGCGCGGGCGTGGAAGGTGGGTGTCGGGTTGCGGGTGATGATATTGATCAGGCCAGCCGACGCCGCCTTGCCGTAAAGCGTGCTCTGCGGCCCACGCAGCACTTCGATCCGCTCGACATCGGGCAGATCGGAAAAGGCGCGTGCCTGGAACGCGAGCGGGACTTCGTCGACCAGCACGGCGACGCTCGGCTCGACGCCGATCCCGAACGCGAAGGTGCCAACGCCGCGCAGCGAGACATTGGCGTTGACCGGATGCTCGGCGGGGCGGACGACCAGTGACGGGGCGACTCGGCCAAGATCCTGGAACTCGCGTACGCCCGCCGCCTGGAGCTGCGCAGGCTGCAGAACCGAAACCGCGAGCGGCACGTCCTGCACGTTCTCGGCGCGTTTGTTGGCGGTGACGATGATGTCGGTTGCGCTGTCAGGGTCGGGTGCGACGGTACTGGTCGGGCCACCTGGGGCGCTTTGCGATGGTTGGGTTAGTGCGCCCGGCGCGGCGGTTTGTGCCAGAGCGGGCGTGGCCCCGACGAGCATTACAGCGATCAACGCGTTACGGCACACGGAATTGCACAGGATCGTCATGGTGTCCCCCCCAAATCGGACCGCAACTTCTTTGGTGTTTGCGGACCCGTTAGAAGCGAAAGCTATCAAATGGCCTGACCACATGCAAGGGGTTGCCAAGTATCATGGTATGTCCAGCTATGTGCATGCTTTATAGGCAAACTCAGGATTTTGTTGCCGTCGGAGACGATATTTTCCGATGGCGGCCTGGACAAATTTGAACAGACCAATTGTCGCGATTGCAGACTTTAGGCAGACGAGGGACACAACGACCGCCGAGTCGAGTGTCGGTTGCTTCATCGATTCTGGACGGTAGTCAGCGACTACCGAGCGGCTTTGGGACAATCTATTGGGGTGCGCCGAAAGGGCCGTTCGTCTCGTCCCGCGCGGAGCGAGCTGGCTAGGCAGTCGAAGAGGTGCCAGTCGGTGACCTCCATGCCCTCACCATGGCCTTGGCTGCGTTGGTGTGAGCGTGAGGTCGTGACTTGCGGTCTCGCCGTCGGTGGGGGGCACGCGCCGGGAGCACCCGATCAACGACCATCGAAGCGGTTGCCACCACCATTGGCACGCCGCAGATGGTCATCAGGGCTATGGTCGCATTGCACGGTCGTCGGTGTCGGCGAAGCGATGTAGTGTAGCGAACGCAACGGACTAAGCGGCGCACGTGCTTCGGCCTCGCGCAGCGACACAGGGGATCCGCGACATGGCAAGGATATCGGCACGCAAACGCGCACTCGCCAAATGGGCCGGCGGCGCCGTCATCGCCCTTATCCCGCTCGCTGCAGCGCAAGCCGGCCCGCTCGCCTCGATCGACCGTAACGGCAGTCGCGTCGCGATCGAACCCTATGCTCCCAACATCGTGCGCGTGACGATCGCGCTCGACCGCGATCTCGCCGAGGCCGCGCCCGGGCCTGGCCCGAATGCCACGCCCGACGCATCGGGCTGGAGCCACCGCGCCGACGCATCGGGCGACGTGTTCGCCTCGTCTGCGCTGTCGCTCACCGTCGATGCGCAGCCCTGGCCCAAGGCGCCGAGCCAGATGGAGCGCTATTTCGCGCCGTCGCTGCCGCCGGTGTCGATCAGCGTGAACGGCGCCGACGGACACCGCATCACGCAGATGACCGGGTGGGAAATGGCGCCGCACACCGTTGCGGGCGAAAAGACCTTCAAGATCGGCGCGAGCTTCGCCGCCCCGCTCGACGAGCATTATTACGGGCTCGGCCAGAACCAGGACGGCAAGCTCGACCTGCGCGGCCGCACGATCGACTGCCGCCACAATTACGATGCCCCCGCGGGCGAGACGGTGTGTGTGCCGTTCATGGTGACCAACAAGGGTTATGGCATCGTCTGGGACAATCCCTCGGCGACGACGGTGTCGCCCGGGCTGCACAACAGCACGCACTGGCAATCGGAGGTCGGCGAGCGCGTCTCGTTCTTCATCATCACTGGCGCAACCACCGACGCGCTCTATGCCGGTTATGCCAGGCTGACCGGCGAGACGCCGCTCCCGCCCAAGGCGGCGTTCGGGCTCATCCAGAGCAAGGCGCGCTACGAGAGCCAGGCCGAACTGCTCGCCGTGGCGGAGGGCTATCGCAGCCGCGGCTATCCGCTCGACGTGATGGTGCTCGACTGGTTCTACTGGACCCGGATGGGGCAGCTCGACATCGATCGCACCTTCTTCCCCGACCCCAAGGGGATGAACGCCAAGCTCAAGGGGCTCGGCCTGCGCAGCATCATCAGCGTGTGGCCGCGGTTCGAGAAGGAGTCGCGCTACTTCAACATGCTCGCCGCCAAGGGCTGGCTGCTGCACGATTCCGACGGCAGCGTCGTCGATGGGCTGCCGATCCGCTCGGATCGCGCGGGCGCTCTGCTCGACAGCACCAACACCGATGCGCGCGGCTGGTTCTGGGATCGCATCCGCGACAATATCGCCTCGCAGGGCTTCGACTGGTTCTGGCTCGACGAGACCGAGCCCGACCTCGTCCCCGACGGCCATCAGTTCGCGATCGGCTCGGGCGATCGCTATCACAATCTCTTCCCGCTCGTGCACACCGCCAGCGTCGCCGATGGATCGGCCAAGGACCGGCCCGATTTCCGCAACCTGATCCTGTGCCGCGCCGCCTATCTGGGCGCGCAGCGCAACGGCTGCCTGTTCTGGTCGTCGGACGTCCAGGCGACCTGGGAAGCACTCAGGCGCCAAGTGCCGACCGGGCTCAACTTCACCGCGTCGGGCCTTGCGTACTGGAGCAGCGACACGGGCGGGTGGCAGTATCCTAATGGCCCCAAGGCCGAGCACCCCGTGCTGCTCGATCCTGCCGGCGCGACCGCGATGTCGCCGAGCTATGCCGATTATCCCGAGCTGTTCGTGCGCTGGTTCGAGTACAACACCTTCACTCCGACGCTGCGCATCCACGGTCAGCGGCCCGGCACCGCGATCTGGGAGTATGGCAAGGCGGCCGAGCCGGTGCTCGCGCACTATCTGAAGCTGCGCTACGCGCTGGTGCCGTATCTCTATGCGATGGCGCACCACACCCATGAGAGCGGCGCGCCGTTCATGCGCGCCCTGTTCATGGATTTCCCGAACGACCCCAAGGTCACCGATATGGGCGACGAATATATGTTCGGTCCCGCCTTCCTCGTCGCACCCGTGACCGAGCAAGGCGCGACGAGCCGGTCGGTCTATCTGCCGACAGGCGCCGACTGGTACGATTACTGGACCAACGAGCGGCATACCGGCGGCCAGACGATCACCGCTGCCGCACCGATCGACACGATCCCGTTGTTCGTCCGCGCCGGATCGATCGTGCCGATGGGGGCGCAAGTCCCCAGCACCGCGACGCGCCAGCCGCTCGAGAGCATCTGCGTCTATCCCGGGCGCTCGACCAGCTTCACGCTGTACGACGATGACGGCGTGAGCAACGCCTATCGCAAGGGCGGCGGCACCGCGACGTTGCGCTGGGACGATGCCGCCGGCCGGCTGACCGCCTCGGGCAAGCTGCCGAGCGGGCAGGATCTGGGCATGCTGGTCAAGGTGATCGGGCGCTAACGTCCGGAGCCCGCTTTCAATCGCATGCGCCATCCCATGGTCGTGGCGGCGGTGCGACGCCGTGCCTGAGGGGGCCCGCTGGACGAGAATGAGGCGGGGGACCGCACCGGTCGGCTGGGTCGATCCGGCGGACCTGCGGGCGCCTGCGCGGATTGCGGCGCTTGCGCGACACGTCGTGCTGCAGGGGCTGACGGCAGCACCGGCCCGAGCTGGACCGGGGCGTTGGGATCGGCGCCTGCGGGCGCTATGCCACGATGGTGCCGCTCGACACCAAGGATAGTGTGCCGATAACGATCGAGCCAATGACGCGCGGTTGCGCGATCTGAAGGTCGGGCGTGGCTACCCGGTCAGGCCTTGCCGATCGGTGCCCGGCTTATCGACCCGCCTTCCGGTCGGCGTCCGTCGCGGCACGAAGCGCTCCATATTCGGCACCGGTGTTCCATGTCGGCCAGGCGGATGCATTCGCAACCTCGAGGCCGAGATCATAGGCGACGGTCGCCTCCTGGACGGTGCCCGCAAAGCTCCATGCCGGATCAAACGCGTCGCTCGGCTGGTGATAGCGCTTTGCATTGTAGTCGGCCACGATCGCTGCGCCCGTCGCCAGGCCACCGTTGACGAGATCGCGACCGGCACGGAAGGTGACGGCGGGCACGCCCCGCCGGGCGAAGGAAAATTGGTCGGATCGGAAGTACCAGCCGGCCTCGATCGCAGGTTCGTCGATGACGCTGAGCGCCTGGGCCCCGGCAATGCGGCGCAGATCGGCTTCGAGCGAAACGCGGCCACCGCCGATCAGCTCGATGTCCTTTGCCGCAGGCAGCACCACGTGCGGATCGAGGTTGATAACCGCCGCGGTGGTGGCGAGGGGATAGACCGGATGCGCGGCGTAATACTCGGACCCCAGCAGCCCCTTCTCTTCCGCGGTCCAGGCCGCAAAGACCACGCTACGCGCCGGCCGTGGCCCGCGCGCGAAAGCGCGGGCGACCTCGATCAACTCGGCTGTGCCCGTCGCATTGTCGACGGCGCCGTTTCGGATGCCGTCGCCCGCGACCGGGCCGTTCTGCCCGTTTGCGTCCCAATGCGCACCGTAGAGGACGGTTTCGTCCGGCCGACGTGTCCCGCGCACTCTACCGATGACATTATGGCTGACGATCGGCGTCGCCTTCAGGCTGCCCTGTGCTGCCACGCTGCCGTCGCCGAGCGGGAAGGCGCGGAACCTTGGGTCGCGCGCGCGTGCCTTGAGGGTCGCCAGATCGAGCCCTGCGTGGCTGAGCATCAAGGCAGCGACATCGCCGCGCAGCCAGCCCGACAGCATGAAACCGGGTGAGGGCGGGAGCGGTGCGATGACCATTGCCGGCAAAGCGTCGCCGCTTGCCACTTGCAGGAACGGATAGCTGGCGGCCGCATCCTCGTGGATCACGAGGACGCCGGCAGCGCCCGCCTTGGCAGCGGCTGCGAATTTCTCGCCCACGCGTCCTTCGAAGGCGAGCCGACGACCTTCGAAGCCGAGATCGCGGCCCGCCTCAAAGTCGGGGTCATTGGCCAAGACGACGGCGATCTTGCCGCGCATGTCGATGCCGGCATAGGCGTCCCAGCCGAGCTTTGCGTTGACGACCCCGTAGCCCGCGAACACCAGCGGCGCATGTGCGAGCGTCGTGTCGCCAGGGTTGCGGAGCGACAAGGTCGCATCGTGACCGAGCGCCAGAGACCGGTGCCATTTCCCGACCGTCAGCGCGAGCGTCGCCCCGGCTTGTCGATCTAGCCGGATGAGCGGCACGTCCTGATACCAGCCGCCATGCTCACCCGCAGGTTCCAGTCCGGCTGCGGCAAATTGTCGGGCGATGTGGTCGATCGTCTTGTCTTCGCCAGCCTCGCCCGGTCCGCGACCCAGGAACGCATCGGACGACAGGGTCCGGACATCGGCTTTGATCCGGTCGGCCGAGATCGGGGTGACGACAGCGGCGGCGAGAGCGACGAGCGGTATGAGCATGCTGGCATCTTGGGATGAGCCATGCCGTCCTGGCAACCATCATTCGATCGGCCATGCTGCGATCGGCTCGCCGAAACCCTTTTCGGCGCAAGTGCGCCGGGTCATTTAATCGCGCGGGGGACGCATCATCCGCACCTTTGAGGGCTCCGGCGCTCGCGTACTCCGCTCCATTTCGCGGGATGGGCCGATCAGATTGGCGAGCGCGGGGACGATCGGTGCGATACCGGCCATACCGAAAGCGCGGCCGGTCGTGCGACCGGCCGCGCTGTAGCGATCAGCAACCGTTGCGATAGTTTTGCGAACGATCGTGCTTCTGGTCGAGGCTCTTGCCGAGCAGGCCGCCACCAACCGCGCCGAGGATCGTGCCAAGCGTCCCGCCGCCGAGCACCGAACCCAGCACCGCACCGCCAGCGCCCCCGGCGATCAGGCCGGTCGTGCCGCTCGACCGGCGGCAATCCTGGTAATTGCGGCGCGCATAGCTGCGATACACCCGGCCGTCGGTATAGCCGCCGGTATCGCTGCGCTGATATTGCGCGCGGTCGTAATCGTAATTGCGCTCGTATTGCGCACGATCATTGTAGCCGTAGCGCTGCGCCTGTGCTGGTGCTGCAACGGCCATCGGCAGGATCGCGGCAGCCGCAAGGGCGGTGAGGGCGATCTTTTGCTTCAACATCGTACGTCTCCTTTCAAGTGATGAAGACGGTCTAGTGAGTCGCGCCCGAACCAATCCTGAACTCGCTTTGCAACGTCTGTTCATCTCGAAGATGAGCGAGCTCCAGCGCCGATGCCTCGCGGCCTCGAATGCGCTGGACTCTATTCCGGGAGAGGCGCCGAGCGTCGGGCAAGTACGGACACAGCGCCGCGTTGGCGCGCAGCCCCACCGACGGATCGGGCGATCGGTCAGCACCCGCGCGGTGTGCGTCGACGATGGCGTCGCCGCGCCCCTGTGGCACGGGATTGAGCGTCAAATACTGATCGTCGCGGGCAGCGCCGGCGTCCGCGCTTTCGCTGCCCGTTTGTAGCGGGTGGCTGCCGTCTCGACGTTCGTGGTCCAACCCAAGGCAACGAAACCGCAGCGGCGAGGTCGCTCAGTCGATCCGCGCCGCCTGCGCGCGGATCTGCTCGATCAGCCAGCGGACGCCCGGATCGGCCACACGAGTCTCGTGGATCTGCACCAGTTCGCGGAGCGGCTCGAACGCGAAGGGCAGGGGTCGATATTGGATATCGAAGCTCTTGGCCGAGATCCGCGCCAGCCGCTCGTGCATCAGGCTCAGCCGCGTCGTGCCGACCAGAAGGTACGGCACGACCGAGAACGATGCCGTCGACACTTCGATCACCCGCCGGTGCGCCAGCAGATCGAGCCGCCGGTCGCCGACGGTATAGCCGCGCGGTCCGCCGATCGACACGGAGACATGACCGTAGCGGAACACATCCTCGGTCGTGATGTCGCCCGTGAAGATCGGGTGCTGTCCCCACCCGGCGACGACATAGGTCTCTTCACACAAGGGTTCGGTCGGAATACCCGCCACCGCGAATTCGACCGGCGTGATCAGCAAGTCGATCTCGGCATGGCGCAAGTGTTCGCCAGCGGTCTCGGACACCTGGATGAAGCTGAAGCGCAAATGCGGCGCGCGCGTTGCGAGATCTTCGAGCAGCGGTGCCATCACCGAGGCCAGGATATAATCGGAAACCATCAGGCGAAACAGGCGATCGGCCGTCGCCGGGTCGAACTGCGCCGACGTCGTGATGACGCCTTCGGCCTCGCGCAGGCATTGCCGGATCTTGGGAAGCAGCATTTCGGCAAAGGGAGTCGGATACATCCGTCGTCCCTTCACCAGCAGCAACGGGTCGCCGAAATAGTCGCGCAACCGCGCCAGCGCGGCGCTGGCGGCAGGCTGGCTGAGCCCCAGCCGCTCGCCCGCCAGCGCGGTATTGTGCGTTTCCATCAACGCCTCGAACGCGACGAAAAGGTTGAGATCGAGACCCTTGAACCGCACTTTGCATCCTCTCCTGATCTGCAGACGACAAATCGTACAAATCGTTTGCGAGAAAAACAATCAATTTGAGCAAAATGGCCTGACCAGTTAGACCAATCTTATAAGAAAATGGTCAAGACAGGAGAGGTCATGAAACTCAAAGCAGCACTTTTGCTTGCCGCGATGCCGCTGTTCGTAGCACCGGCCTATGCGCAAAATGCCACGTCGACGCCGCCGGCAGGCTCTGCCCCCGAAGCATCGGCGACCCCTTCCACGATCGCCAGCGCCGAAGCCGAGCAGAACGCGACGGCAGCCGGCGACATCATCGTCACCGCCCAGCGGCGCAGCGAAAGCCTGCAGCGCGTTCCGGTCAGCCTGACCGCCTTGTCGGCCGAGACGCTGACGTCGCGCAACCTCAACGATCTCACCCAGATCTCGCGCGCTGCGCCGACGCTGCAGGTCGGCATCGACAACACCTTCTCGGTTCGCGGCGTCGGCACGCTCGCCTTCGCCGGCACGATCGACAGCAGCGTCGCCACCGCGATCGACGAGGTCAATCTCGGTCGACCGATCCTCAATACGCCGCTGCTCAACGATCTGACGCGGGTCGAAGTGCTCAACGGGCCGCAGGGCCTGCTGTTCGGCAAGAATGCCTCGGCTGGATTGATCAACATCGTGACCGCGCGTCCGGTGCTCGGCGTTGTCTCGAGCGCAACCGACGTCGAATTCGCCTCGCGCGCCACTCCGGGCATCCGCCGCACGGCACCTGGCATCATCGCCCGCGAGACGCTCAACATCCCGGTCAGCGCAACCTCGGCGTTGCGCTTGAACATGCTCTATTCGTACCAGGAGCCCGGCACGACCTATGTCGGCACGCCGCGGAACGGCACCCGGCATGATCTCAATGCGCGCTCCTTCTCGCTGAAGGGCAAGTATTTCTGGCAAGCGACCGACGCGTTGTCCTTCTATCTGATCGGCGATTATAACGAGAGCTACGGTATCGCGGGGATCGCCGACGTCACCTATCGTCAGGTCTCGCCGACCAGCCTCAACAATGGACCGCTCGCCGCCGACGGAATCGTCGCGGGTCCGAACAATCTGAAATTCGGTGGCGATGGCGACCAGTATCGCGATCTCGCGACGGGTGGCGCGCAGGCCAAGGCGACCTACAGCTTCGCCAGCGGCTGGGAATTGAGCAATTTGTTTGCGTGGCGGTATTATAAGCAGGACCAGAATTTCGACACCGATTACCTGTCGGCGAACGGGCTCAACCGCAACGAATCGCACGCGAAATATAATCAATATTCCAACGAACTGCGGCTCGCATTGCCGTCCTCGGGTCGGCTGAGCGGCCAGGCTGGCCTGTATTATTTCCAGTCTGACCTCAGCCTTCGCCGCAACCTGGGCGGCAACAGCTACACGCCCGACTTCGTCGCCGCCGGTTCGCCGTTCTGCGTCGGCGCGATCGTCGGCACGACCCCGCGCTGCTCCGTCAGCAACGTGTCGCAGATCGGCAGCGACGCCAATTACGTGCTGCGGACCAAGAGCTATGCGGCTTTCGGGCAATTGACCTATACGATCGCCGCCGGGTTGACCGCGTTTGCCGGCGGGCGTGTCACCCGCGACGATATCGACTTCACCACCGCGCAAAACCAGCTCAACTATTTCTCCGCACTGGGCGGTCCGCGCGGGACGTTCTCCGCGAGCTATGGCAACACCGATTTCAGCTGGAAGGCGGGCGCGCAGTACCAGGCGACCCCGACGATCATGGCCTACGGTTTTTACGGGCGCGGCTATAAGGGGCCGGGTTTCAACGATTCCTTCCCGACCGCGACATCGAACGTCATCGTGCGGGGCGAGACGTCGAACACCGGCGAGATCGGCGTCAAGACGAGCTTTCTCGACCGTCGTCTGACGGTGAACGTCTCGGCATTCTATACCAAGTTCAGCAATTTCCAGGTCCAGGCTTTCAATCCCGTGACGGTGTCGTTCCTGGTCCAGAATGCGGCGAAGGTGAAGTCGAAGGGGGTCGAAGTGGCGGTCGGGCTGCGTCCGTTCGCCGGGTTCAGCATCAACGAGAGCGCGTCGTTCCTGTCATCGAAGTTCGACAGTTTTGCCGGCGCACAATGCTATCCCACGCAGACCACGCGCGGCTGCTCCGCGACGGTCCAGACGTTCGATGCGTCGGGCCTGCGGCTCCCCGCGGCGCCGGCCTTCACCTCGAGCTTCCAGGCGATGTACGAAGTGCCGACCGAAGGGCCGGTGGCACCCTTCATCGAAGGCAATTGGTATCACCGCTCGAGCATCAACTACGTCGTGAGCCAGGCACCGGGCGCAACGTTCAACGCGGTCGATATCTTCGGAGCAAGTGTCGGTGCGAAGGTCGGCAAGGCGCTGCGCATCGCGCTGTTCTGCAAGAATTGCACGAACAAGATCACACCGACCGCAATCGGCGTGGATTCGGGCGACGCCAATGCCCGCAATGCGCGCGGACAGGCGACGCCGATGTTGTCCTACACCCAGCAATTCGGGCTCGATTCGGTTCGGACGATCGGTTTGTCTGCGCAGTTTCGGTTCTAGCGCGGGACGGGCAGGGGGCAGCGCCCTCTGCCCGATCTATCAATTATATTGATAGAATAGGATCAATATAAGTAGATTTACATATACGTTCAGCCCGATATGGTCGCGTCGAGGAGAGAGAAAATGATCGCGTCGAAGCCTAAAACGGCCCGTAGTTGCTGATGGAAAACGCCACTATTTTGATCGTCGGTGGCGGTATCGGCGGCCTCACGGCGGCGATCGCGCTGCGCAAGCGCGGCTTTGCGGTCGATCTCGTCGAGCGCGATCCGACGTGGTCGGTTTACGGCGTCGGAATCATCCAGCAGGCCAATGTGCTGCGCGCGGTCGACGCGCTCGGGATCCTGCAGGATTATATCGGCGCGGGCTTTCCGTTCGACAGCGTCGACATCTACCTCCCCAACGGCCGCCATGCCGCGACCATTCCAAGCCACAAATTGGTCGATGGCCAGCCCGCCAATCTCGGGATCGGGAGGCGCGCGCTGCACGATGTGCTCGGCAAGCGCGCGATCGAGGCTGGCACCACGATCCGACTTGGCGTTATGCCCGAGCGACTCGATGATGACGGCGCCGGTGTCACCGCCTATTTCTCCGACGGGACAAACGCACGCTACGATCTCGTAATTGGTGCCGACGGCGTCTACTCGCAGACGCGCGCCGCACTATTTCCCGATGCGCCAGCCCCGCTTTTCACCGGCCAAGGCGTGTGGCGCTACAATTTCCCACGCCCTGCCGAGGTTACCAGCTTGCACGCCTTTCAGGGGCCGCTCGGGATCGGGCTGGTCCCGCTGTCCGACGACCTGATGTACATGTTCGTGACGACGCCCGAGCCCGATAACCGGCGCTACGAGCGGACCGAACTCGCCAGTGCGATGCGCGACAAGCTTTCTGGCGCACCGCCCGAGATCGCGGCGCTGGCAGCGCAGATCACCGACGACGATGGCGTGGTCTATCGTCCGCTCGAATGGTTGCTGGTCGAGGGGCCGTGGCACAAGGGCCGGGTCGTCCTGCTCGGCGACGCGGTCCACGCGACGACGCCGCATCTCGGCCAAGGTGCCGGCATGGCGATCGAGGATTCGCTCGTGCTCGCCGAGGAACTGTCGCGCGCTGCCGATCCCGAGACGGCGTTTGCCGCATATCGCGCGCGGCGGTTCGATCGCTGTGCCTACATTGTGCGCGCGTCGATCGCGATTTGTGACGGGCAGCTGGGTCGCGGGCCGATGGTCGACCAGGCGGCGGCCACTTTCGAAATGTTTCAACTGACGGCGCAACCGATCTGAGTGTGCCGCTCTGCGTGAGGATATGACTATGAGCCGTGTTACCGAGATCCGCTATGTCGGATATGGCGTCGTCGACTTGCCGGCCGAGCGCGAATTCTACACCGAAAAATGGGGCCTCAAGACCGTCGCCGAGCAGGACGGGATGACCTATCTCGCGACGCATGGCGACGAGGAGCTGTACGTCGTGCGGCTGCGCGAAGCCGAGGACAATCGCATCGACGTGATCGCGCTGGCGACCGAGACCGATGCCGATGTCGCAGCGCTCCACCAGCGCGTCGTCGACGCCGGCTGCAAGATCATCTTCGCGCCCAAGGCGCTCGAGAGCTTCGGCGGCGGCTATGGCTTCCGCTTCTTCTCGCCCGATGGTCTGCCGTTCGAAGTCTCGGCGGGCGTCGCGCGCGGCGACAAGCGCGATATCGTCAAATGGGAAGGCATCCCGCGCAACATCAGCCACATCGTGTTGCATTCGCCCGACCATAAGGCGGCGGTGCAGTTCTTCATCGACGTGCTCGGCTTCAAGCTCAGCGACTGGCTGGGCGATTTCATGGCGTTCCTGCGCTGCAACAGCTGCCACCACCGGATCGCCTTCCTGCCGGGACCGCCGTGCCTCAACCACGTCGCCTATGAGGTCGCGTCGATCGACGACATGATGCGCGGCGTTTCGCGGCTGCGGAAGAAGGATGTCGACATCAAGTGGGGGCCAGGCCGCCACACTGCGGGCAACAACACCTTCAGCTATTTCACCACGCCCAACGGGTTCGCGGTCGAATATACCGCCGAGGTCGAGGCGGTCGATTTCGAGACGCACCAAGCGACGGTGCACGAGGCTGGACCCAATACGATGGACCAGTGGGGCACCGGCATCGGTGGCCCGCAGACGATGCCAAAGCCTGCACCCGACAAGGGTCTCTTCCAGCCAGTGGCAGTCTGAACCATGGCACTTTTCCAATATTTCCCGAACTATGTCTGGAACCTGTCGCTCGCGATCGCGCTCGAGAGCGGCGCCAAGATTGGCGAGATCGTCGACATGTGCGCGCCGTTGCTCGACGCGGCGGAGCGCGGTGAGGATGCCGGCACGCCCGCCTTCATGGCGCAGTGGGTGGCGATGGCCGAGCGGCTGAGTGGCCTCGCCGACGAGGATGAGGCGCGTGGGCGGCTCTTCTCGGCGGGCGAGAAGCTCAAGCGCGCGAGCCTCTATTTCGCGGTGGCCGAGCGGATGCAGGGGCACGGGCATCCCGGCAAGGCCGAGACCTATTCGCGCCAACTCGCCAGCTTCGAGAAGGGCACGCGCTTCGCCGGGGAATCGGCCGAGCGCGTCGAGATCGCGTACGAGGGCAAGACCTTGTCGGCGATCTGGACTCGCGCGCCGGGTGCCGCGAACGGGCCGAGCGTGATCTATTGCAACGGGCTCGACAGCACCAAGGAGCTCCTCTATTTTTCGGGGCTCCCGCAAGCGCTCGCCAAGCGCGGCATCTCGACGCTGAGCGTCGACCAGCCCGGCACCGGCGAGGCGCTGCGGTTGCAGAGCCTTCCCGCAACGCATGAGAGCGAGCGCTGGGCATCGGCCTGGGTCGACTGGCTCGAGACGCAGCCCGAGGTCGATCCCAAGCGGATCGGCATGACCGGCATTTCGCTCGGCGGTTATTACACGCCGCGTGCGGTTGCGTTCGAGCCGCGCTTTGCCGCGGGCGCGGTGTGGGGCGCCAACCACGATTGGGCCGAGGTCCAGCAGAAGCGCCTGCGTCGCGAAGGCGAGAACCCCGTGCCGCATTATTGGGGGCATGTGCACTGGGTGTTCGGCGCGAGCGACATGGACGATTTCCTCGAGAAATCGAAGGGCATGACGCTCGACGGCGTGATGGAGCGGATCAAGGTGCCGTTCCTCGTCACGCACGGCGAGAAGGACCGCCAGATCGGGCTCGAATATGCGCACAAGAGCTACGACCAGCTGACCAACGCCGCCAAGCGCGAGCTCAAGATCTTCACCGAGCGCGAAGGCGGGGTCGAGCATGTCGGCGCCGACAATATGGCGTTCGGCAAGGATTATATCGCCGACTGGTTCGCCGATACGTTGGGAGGGAAGCTCGGATGACACGCCGCTTCGTCGATCTGTCGATCACGCTCGACAATGATGTCATCACCGATCCGCCTTTCATGCGGCCGGAGATCACCTACGAGACGCATGACGAGACGACCGCGGGGATGCAGGTGTTCTTCCCGGGCCTGACGTCGGAGCAGTTGCGCGGCGGCAAGGGGTTTGCCGCTGCGGAAACGGTCAAGATGACGACGCACAACGGCACGCATCTCGACGCGCCATGGCATTTCCATCCGACGATGAACGGTGGCGAGCGCGCGATCACGATCGACGAAGTGCCGCTCGACTGGTGCTTCCGTCCGGGCGTCAAGCTCGACTTCCGCCATTTCGAGGACGGCTATGTCGCGACCGCGGCGGATGTCGAGGCCGAGCTCAAGCGCATCGGGCACGATCTGCAACCGCTCGACATCGTGCTGGTGAACACCGCCGCGGGGGCGGCGCTCGGGCAGCCCGACTATGTCAGCAAGGGTTGCGGCATGGGCTATGAAGCGACGATGTACCTCACCTCGCGTGGTGTGCGCGTGACCGGCACCGATGCCTGGTCGTGGGATGCGCCGTTCGTCCACACCGCAAAGCGCGTCGCCGAGACGGGCGATACCTCGCTGATCTGGGAAGGCCACAAGGCGGGCGCGGACATCGGCTATTGCCATCTCGAGAAACTCCACAATCTCGAGGCGTTGCCCGCGACCGGCTACACCGTGTCGTGCTTCCCGCACAAGGTGAAGGCCGGCTCGGCCGGCTGGACCCGCGCGGTCGCGATCTTCGAAGACTGACCAGGCGGCTCCTACCAACACAGGATTGTTTTCGATGAAGCTCGCCACGCTTGCCAATGGGCGGCCCGACGGTCGCCTCGTGATCGTCTCGCCCGATGGCGAGCGTTATGCCGGTGCCGAGGCGATCGCGCCGACGCTGCAGGACGCGCTCGAACGCTGGGACGCGGTCGAGCCGGCGCTGCGGGCGCTCGCCGCCGAGCTCGCCGCGGGCGGGGGTGACCCGCTGGCGGGCGAAGCGCTCGAGGCACCGTTGCCGCGCGCGTGGCAGTGGCTCGATGGGTCGGCTTTCCCGAACCACGGCGTGCTGATGCAGCGCGCGTACAACGCACCGCCGATCGAGACCGAGCTGCCGCTGATGTACCAGGGCATGTCGCACTGCTTCCTCGCGCCGACCGCCGACGTGCCGCTGCCGGATGAGGCGCATGGCATCGATTTCGAGGGCGAGTTCGGCGTCATCACCGCCGCCGTGCCGATGGGCACGAGCGCCGCGGATGCCGCCGCGCTGATCCGGCTGGTGGTGCAGATCAACGACTGGTCGCTGCGCACACTCGCTGGCCCCGAGATGAAGACCGGGTTCGGGTGGGTCCAGGCCAAGCCGGCGTGCAGCATGGCGCCCGTCGCGGTGACGCCCGACGCGCTGGGCGCGGCATGGGCGGAGGGGCGCGTGTGTCTTCCGCTCGAGGTGCAATGGAACGGGGAGCCCTTCGGTCGCGCGCGCGGCGATGCGATGGCGGTGAGCTTTCCCGAGCTGGTCGCGCACGCCGCGCGCACGCGCGCGCTCCCGGCGGGGACGATCATCGGATCGGGGACGGTCGCCAATGTCGACTATCGCGAGGTCGGGTCGTCGTGCATCGCCGAGCGTCGCGCGATCGAGATGATCGAGCAGGGCGCCCCGGTGACGGGCTTCATGCGCTTTGGCGACCGGGTGCGGATGGAAGCCCGCGGCGTCGATGGCGCGTTGGTGTTCGGCGCGATCGACCAGCGCGTGGTCAAGGGCTGAGGCCCTAGCTTATCGAACCATGATTTCCGCTCGCGGGGATATCCGCAGCGTTACCACAGCCGCGCTTCCCCGGCGCGGTGTAGGTGACCTGTGCGTCGGCGGTCCAATACGCGTTCTGATACTCGACCTGCGTGAACTCGAGGCCGGTCAGCGTGCGGCTCTGGTAATGCGCGCGGACGTTGCCGACGATCTTCCCGTCGTTCGCCAGCCTTACCGTCTGCTCGGCGCCGAGATTGATCGTCCATTCGGGCGCGTTGGGCGGGCGGCGGCCCGAGCAATCGATGACATAGGTCGCGCCCGGCGTCCCGCGCGTGGCGCAGGCCGTGCCATTGTCGCGCCCGCCATTGTTGTTGGGCGCGCTGTAGACGAACGAATCGTAGCGCGCGTCGAGATACTGCGCGTCGGCGGTCAGCTGCGTCGAGCGCGTGACGAGCAGGCGCCCTTCGACCTCGACCCCCTTGAAGGTCGCCTGGCCGACATTCTCGGTCGCGAGGATCTGGCTGCCCGACGAGTCGGCGACGACATGGCTGATCTGCTGGTCGTGGTAGCGCCAGTAGAATGCCTCGAGATTGAGCTGGAGGCGATTGTCGAAGAAGCGGTTCTTCGACCCCAGCGTCCAGGCGCCGATCCGCTCGGGGCGGAACACGCCGCGATCGACCGTCTGGAAGAAGCCGCCCGACTTGAAGCCGGTCTCGTAGCTCGCATAGACCAGGTTGCGCGGCGTGATGTCCCAGTCCGCCGCCGCGCGATAGGTGATGCGATCGAACGAGGCGCGCTTGGCCTTCAGACCCTGATAGGTGCCGGTCGCGAGCGTGGTGATCGTACCATCGATGAACGGGTTGAAATTGGGCGTCGGCACGACCGACGGGATCGCCGTCGACACCGCGATCGGCTGCGCGGTCGGGCAGCCCGCGACATAGGTCGGGAAGAAGCTGCTCGGACGCGTGCAGAGCCGCAGCGCCGCTGTGGTAAAGCCATCGAGCGACTTGTCCTCGGTGGTGTAGCGTGCGCCCGCGGTGACGCGGAACGTCGGCGCGATCGCATAGGTCAGCCGCCCGAACACCGCCATGCTCTTGGTCCGCTGGTCGGCGACGTTCGAGTTCACGCTCGCTTGCTGGTTGATATAGCTGCCGGGGACGTGGTTGCTCTCGTCATAGTAGAACAGCCCGGCGATGTAGCGCAGCGGATGCGTCTCGTCCGACGCGATCCGCGCTTCCAGGCTGGTCTGCTTGTCCTTCTCGACCTGGCGGATGTAGAAACCCGGCGAGTAGGACAGGTAATCGAGCTTGCCCTCGCGATAGGCCGGGATGACGGTGATCGTGCCGGCGGGCGTGTTGAGCTCGATCGTCGACGACACGCCCCAATAGCTGTTGTTGAGGAATTGCGGCGTCGTCTGCGCGACCATCGTACGGCCGAGCACTTGGTCGACCTGACCGTTGACGAACGCTTGGCCGGCGGGCGAGAAGAAGCCGTCGCGATTGTCGGGATTGAGCCCGAGCGGCGTCGCGCCGGTGCCGCGGCCGCGTTGGCGGAAATAATCGGCGGTGAGGTTGATCGACAGCGTGTTGGTCGGACGCAGCCGGAGGGAAACGCGGCCACCGGCATCCTTCTGATTGTCGGTGCCGTCGTTCATATAGGCGTCGTGGCGGACATAGATGCCCGCGGCGCGCAGCGCGACATTCTCGCCGAGCGGAACGTTGACCGCGGCATCGAGCCGCAGCGCGTTGTAATTGCCGTACTCGACATTGCCCTCGGCGCTGGCCTTGTCGAAATCGGGGCGCTTGGGGATGACGTTGATCGCGCCGCCGGTGGCGTTGCGGCCGTACAGCGTACCCTGTGGGCCCTTGACCACTTCGACGCGCTCGAGGTCGTAGAAGAAGCCCGTGGTCGAGCTCGGGCGGCCGACATAGACGCCGTTGAAATTGAACGCGACCGCCGAGTCAGACAGCGCGTTGCCGTTGAAATTGCCGACGCCGCGCAGATAGAACAGCGCGTACGGGCCCGCCGCGGGCGCGACCTGGAGCGACGGGACGACCGAGGTCAGCTCGGTCGGGCGCGTGATGCCGGCGCTGGCGAGCGTGTCGCCCGACACGGCGCTGATCGCGACCGCGGCGCGCTGCAGATTTTCCGAGCGGCGCTGCGCGGTGACGATGATGTCCTGCAACCCGGCTTCGGCGGGCGCGCTCGCTTGCGTCTCGGCGGGGGGCGGGGACGACACCTGGGCCTGTGCTGCCGTCGCGCTGCCCAGCAGGGCGCACCGCAAGATCCATCGCGCTGTTCTCATGCTTTCTCTCCTTTTGGGCCGTTCTTCCGACAACCGTCTTCAAAGGATATGCGACTTTGTGCGATTTGAATAACTGCTTATAATAATCGCGATCGATCAGGACTGGTAATTATCTGAGTCTGCCGTACGTACAAATCCTGTGTATTCGCAGGCCCTTATCGAAAACGCGCGGCGCGACGCGGGCGGCGCAGCCTATCGCGCTTTGCGTGTCACGCAGACGTGGTCGCGGCAGGCGTTTCCGGCAGCGAACGCGCCGTCCGACCAATACTCCCGCTAGGCGGCTGCGGTCGCCAGGTCCGCTCCGTCGTCCGTCATGTCGAGCCCTTCGCCATTGTCGGGGCGCAGAACGAGGTGGCCGATCGCGGTATTGCTGCACGGCACATGATAGTGGCGGTGCAACGCGCGCGTGCGCTTGCCGAGCGCACCGCGCATCACCAACCACATCACCATTTCGATCCCCTCGGACCCCGTCTCGCGCAGATATTCGAGGTGCGGGATCCGCCGCAGATCGTCGCCTTCGCCCGTCAGCCCGTCGAGGAAGCGATTGTCCCATTCGCGGTTGATCAGGCCGGCGCGCGGGCCCTGCAGCTGGTGGCTCATCCCCCCGGTGCCCCAGATCTGGACGTTGAGATCCTCGCCATAACTTTCGACCGCACGGCGGATCGCCTCGCCCAGCGCCCAGCAGCGGTTGCCCGAGGGGGGCGGGTAGGTGACGACATTGACCGCGAGCGGGATGACCTTGGTCGGCCATGCCGCGGGCTTGCCGTACATCATCGTCAGCGGGACGGTGAGGCCGTGATCGACATCCATCTCGTTGATGATCGTCATGTCGAACTCGTCGAGCACCAGACTTTGCGCGATGTGCCAGGCGAGATCGGGATGCCCCTCGACATCGGGCACCGGGCGCGCGCCCCAGCCTTCGTCGGCCGAGGCATAGCGTTCGCCGCACCCGATCGCGAAGGTCGGGATGATCTTCATGTCGAACGCCGAGGCGTGGTCGTTATAGACCAGGATCACGACGTCGGGCTTCTCGGCCTGCTGCCATTCTCGCGTCCAGTCATAGCCAGCGAAGATCGGGCCGAAATAGGCGTCGCGATCCTTGCCTTGGTCGGATGCGACGCCGAGCAGCGGCACGTGGCTGGTGGCAATGCCTGCGGTGATGCGCGCCATGTCAGTTCGTCTCCGTCGGGGCGGTCTGGTCGCCCGAATTTGCCTTGATGCTGCGATTGCCGACCGGCGAGCGCCCGCCCGCGAGCATCATCTTGGTATAGTCCTCGAAATTGAGGTCGGTCATCGACGACACCGCCTGGGCAAAGCCGATGCCGTCGGTCGCGAACACCTTGGCAAGGAAATAGACGTTGCCGCCAAGATCGAGCAGCCGGTTGTAGTCGCGTTTGAGCAGCGCGTCCTTCTGCTCGGGCGTGATGTTCCATGCGTCGAGATAGGCGCTCTCGTCGGCGCGGAAGCGTGCGCGGTTCTCGTCCTTCATAAGGCTCATCGCGCACTGGTTGAGGTTATAGCCCTGACGCGCGCGTCGTGCGGTGAAGACGCGCGTGCCCGGAATATCCTCGAACTCGGCGAGATAGGCGTGGATGTCGCTGCTGGGCGGTACGGGTGCGGTCATCGTCATCGCTCCTTGAATGTCATGCGGTCACCGAAAGACGACGGTGCGCGCGCCGTTGAGCAGCACGCGGTCCTGCAGATGATAGCCCACCGCCTGCGCGAGCACGCGGCGTTCGATATCGCGTCCCTTGCGGACGAGATCGTCGGGCAGCTCGGCGTGCGTGATGAACTCGGCGTCCTGCGCGATGATCGGGCCCTCGTCGAGATCGGCGGTGACGTAATGCGCGGTCGCACCGATCATCTTGACGCCGCGCTCGTGCGCCTGGTGATACGGTTTGGCGCCCTTGAAGCCGGGCAGGAAGCTGTGGTGGATGTTGATGCAGCGCCCCGACAGGAACCCCGCCAGATCGTCCGACAGGATCTGCATGTAGCGCGCCAGCACGATCAAGTCGGCGCCGGTGTCGGTGACGATCTGCTTGATCTGCGCTTCCTGCGCCGCCTTGGTCTGCTGCGTGACGGGCAGATGATGGAACGGGATGTCGCCGATCATGCTGACATGCAGTGCGCGCTGCGGATGGTTCGAGACGATCCCGACCACGTCCATCGCCAGCTCGCCGATGCGGTAGCGGTAGAGCAGATCGCCGAGGCAATGGTCGAACTTCGACACCAGCAGCAACACGCGCTGGCGCTCCTGCGTGCTGCGCAGCGTCCATTCGGCGTCGATCGCTGCGGCGAGCGGCGCGAACGCGCGGCGCAGCGTGTCCACATCGCGCTCGATCTCGAAAACGACGCGCATGAAGAAGCGGCCGTTGAGCCGGTCGTCGAATTGCTGTGCGTCGGTGATGTTGCCGCCTGCACTGGCAAGAAACCCGGCGACCTGCGCGACCAGACCGGGGCGGTCGGGGCAGGAGAGGCGAAGCGTCAGCGTCTCAATCATGGGCGCTCCCTTCATAAGCCTTGATCCAATCGACCGCGCGGACGAGCCCGCCGAACGGATAGAAATGCAGCCGCACAGGGCCGTGCGCCGGCGTCAGCCGTTCCGCGAGCCGATCGATTAGCGCGTCGGGGCCAGTCGAGCCCAGCAACTTGGTCAGCGAGATCCCGTATTTGCCAAGCGCCGAAACCGAGGCGCCAACGCCGCAATGCGCGGCAAAACGCAGCAGCGTCTTGATCCCGGCAGGGCCCGGCACACCGATCCGCACCGGCGAATCGATCCCGTTCGCGCGCAGGTCTTCGAGCCAGGTGATGAACGGGTCGGGATCGAACCCGAATTGCGTGACGATCAGCGTCGCCATGCCACGCGCAGCGATCTCGTCGCGCTTGGCCTTGAGCACCGTAAGGCACGTCGCCGAATCCATCGCCGGATGCCCTTCGGGATGCCCGGCAATGCCGATCGCGGTGATGCCGTTGCGCTCGAACAACCCGGTCTGGAGCAGCGCCATCGTATCGGCGAACGGGCCGACCGGGGTTGGCGGATCCCCGGCGACGAGAAACATGCGGCGGACGCCCGCTTCGGCGACGGTCCGTTCGACGGTCGCGGAGAGTTCGTCGAGCGACGCGATGCGACGCGCCGACAGATGCGGCATCGGTTCAAATCCGAGCGTGCGCACTTCGACGGCAGCCGCGATCCGCGCGTCGATCGTCTCGCCGGGGAGGAAGGTGATTGCGACGGGCGTATCGGGCGCGATGCGGTCCGCCGCCTCGCGCAGCGCGGGGCGATCCTTGGCGGTCATCTCGAGCGAATAGCCGTCGGTCATTCCGGTCGGCGCCCGCGTCCAGGCGGGATGGATGGCGGGAATGGTCGTCATTCGTCCTCTCCGGTCGGGCGCGATTGTGCCTCGCACTGTGGCAAATTGGCCTAGCCGAATGGCGTTGGTTCGGATAGATGAAATCTTCATGAACGCGAACTCATCCTTACCGTTGCCCAGCGAGCCGTTGCTGCTCCTGCCGGGTCTGATGTGCGATGCGCGCGTGTTTGCGGCGCAGCGCGCAGCCTTCGCGGACGCCGTGGCAGCGCCGGACTATGGCGATCTCGCGACGCTCGGCGCGATGGCGGAGCGGGTGCTCACCGCGGCGCCCGCGCGCTTTGCGGTGCTCGGCCACTCGATGGGCGCGCGGATCGCGCTCGAAGTGGTGCGGCGTGCGCCAGGTCGCGTGACACGCCTCGCGCTGGTCAGCACCGGCGTCCATCTGCCGCTGCCGAGCGAACCCGAAAAGCGCCACGCGCTGCGCGATGTCGGGCGCCTGCACGGCATGGCCGCGTTGGTCGACGCCTGGCTGCCGCCGATGGTGGCACCGTCGCGCAAGAGCGATACCGCGTTGCTGCTGCCGCTCCGCGCGATGTGCATCGAGGCCGGGCTGGCGCAGTTCGAAGCGCAGATCGCGGCCTTGCTCGCGCGGCCCGAGGTCGAGACGCTGCTGCCGCAGCTCGCCTGCCCGGTCCTCGTCGCGTGCGGCAGCGAAGACCGCTGGAGCCCGCCCGCGCAGCACGCGGCGATGGCGGCGGTGATTCCGCACGCCCGCGTCGTCGTGGTCGATGGCGCCGGACACATGCTGCCGGCCGAAGCGCCCGACGCGCTCAATTCTGCAATCGCCGACTGGCTCAGCGCGACGCCAAAACCGCTCTGACGCCCGTCGAAACCGCTACAGCACAAGGAGAGCCCGATGACTGAAACGACCCTGCAACAGATGCTCGATACGAGCGGCGACATCGTCACGCTGCTGCGCAACCAGCAGACCGGACCCAATGCCTATCCCGGCGTCCCCGCCGAATATTCCAACTGGCGCGCCGAGCAGCAGGCCTGGTCGAAGACCTGCGTGCTGTTCAACCAGTCGTTCCACATGGTCGATCTCTCGGTCGAAGGCCCCGACGCGCTGGCGATGCTCAACCATCTCGGTGTCAACAGCTTCAAGGGCTTCGTGCCCGATCGCGCCAAGCAGTTCGTTCCCGTCACGCCCGAGGGTTATGTCATCGGCGACGTGATCCTGTTCTATCTCGATGAGAATGCGTTCAATCTGGTCGGCCGCGCGCCGGTGATCGAATGGGTCGAATTCCATGCTGCGACGGGCGATTGGGACGTCACCGTCTCGCGCGACGAGCGTACCGCGGCGCGGCCCGACCCCGAAACGCGCCGGAGCTACCGCTTCCAGCTCCAGGGCCCGAACGCGATGCAGACGCTCGAAAAGGCAATGGGCCAGACCCCGCCCGAGCTCAAATTCTTCCACATGGCGCGGCTGTCGATCGCGGGCGCCGAAGTCCGCGCGCTGCGGCACGGCATGGCCGGGCAACCGGGCTACGAACTGTTCGGTCCGTGGGCCGATTACGACACCGTCCGCAACGCGCTGATCGAAGCGGGCAAGGACTTCGGGCTCGCGCTCGTCGGTGGCCGGACCTACGCGTCGAACACGATCGAGTCGGGCTGGATCCCGTCGCCGCTGCCCGCGACCTATTCCGGCGCCGGCACGCAGGCGTTTCGCGAATGGCTCACCACCAAATCCTATGAAGCCAAGGCGTCTATCGGTGGCAGCTATGTCCCCGACAGCGTCGAGGGCTATTATCTGACGCCGTGGGATCTGGGATACGGCCCGTTCGTCAAGTTCGACCATGACTTTATCGGACGCGAGGCGCTCGAGGCGATGGCCGGGCAGCCGCATCGCAAGAAGGTGACGCTCGCGCTCGACACCGAAGACGTGATGCGCGTGATCAGCTCGCAATTCGCCAAGGACAATCGCGCGAAGTACATCGATTTCCCGTCGGCGGTGTATGCGATGCATCCGTACGATCAGGTGCTCAAGGACGGCAAGCTCGTCGGGCTGTCGACCTGGATCGGCTATAGCGCGAACGAGGGCCGAATGCTGACGCTCGCGATGGTCGATGCCGACATGGCCGAGCCCGGCACCGAAGTGACGCTGCTATGGGGCGAGCCCGATGGCGGCACGCGCAAGCCGACGGTCGAGCGCCATGTGCAGACCGAAATCAAGGCGATCGTCAGCCCGGCGCCATATTCTGAAGTCGCGCGCGACAGCTATGCCGAGAGCTGGCGCAACCGCCAGCCGGCCTGAGCCTTGCGGGGGGGGCCGGGATCCGGCTCTCCCCAAAGAGCCGTGTCGTCAGGCGGCTTCAAGCAACGCGACGGTGCGCTTTAGCAAGTCGCTGACCCGCGCCTCGACCACCGCGTCGAAGCGCACGTTGGGGATGGCGACGCTGAACGCGCCGAGCAGATCGTCCCCGACGATCAGCGCGCGTCCCAGGCCCTGGATCCCTGGCGTATGCTCCTCGCGCGTCCGCGCGTTGCCCGTGCGGCGGATTTCGGCGATCTCGGCGCGCAGGCGATCGGGCGCGGTGATCGTCGCAGGCGTGAAGGCAGCGCGGTCGACCTCGCCGAGATAGACCTCGAACTCGTCCTCCGGCAGCGCGGCGAGGATCGCCTTGCCCGCCGCAAAGCTGTGCAACGGGGTGCGCGCGCCGGTCGCCACCGCGTAGCGCAGCGCATGGTCGCTGGTCTCGGTCGCCAGCGCCTCGACCTCCCAGCCCTTGCGCACGAAGAACGAAACCGTCTCGTTGAGCTGGACGCGCAGCGCGCGCACCAGCGGGGCGACGCGGTCGGCGAGCGCGAAGCCGTTCGCGCGGGTCTGCAACCGCGCCAGACCGGGGCCCGGCGTATAGCGCCGGCCCTCGCGCGCGAGGTACCCGCGATCCGCCAGCGTGGTGAGCAGATAGGACAGGCTGCTAACGGGGATCACCAGCGCCGCGGCGATTTCCTGCGCGACCACCGGGCGATCGCGCGCGACGACATATTCGATGATGTCGAGCGTGCGGAGCGCCGATTTGACGGGGGTCGCGATCTCTACCATCGCCGCGCTATAGCCCGTCCGTCGCGGCCTGCCACCTCACAACCGCGCGGCCGCCAGATCCGCGCCGGCGCGCAGGTTGCGCAGCTTTGCCCAGGTGACTGCGGGATCGATTTTGCCGTACCCGGCAAACGTCCCGAACCCGCAATCGGTGCTCGCGACGACGCGGTCCGCGCCGACGATCGCCGCGAAGCGCTCGATCCGCTGGGCGATCAGCTCGGGCGTCTCGAGATAGTTCGAGCAAGTGTCGATCAACCCGGGTGCCAGGATCTTGTGATCGGGCAGCGCGGCATCGCGCCAGACGATCCACTCATGCTCGTGGCGCGGATTGGCCGCCTCGAACAGGATCGTCGCCGGGCGCGCCTTGAGCACGATATCGATGATCCGCTCGAGCGGGATGTCGTGATCGTGCGGGCCTTCGTAATTGCCCCAGCAGACGTGCATCCGCATCTTCTCGGGCGCGATATCGGCGGTCGCGGCGTTGAGCGCTTCGACATTGGCCTCGATCGTCGCGAGGAACTGCGCTTCGTCCATTTCCTGATAGCCGGTGTGACGAGACATTGCGAGATCGGGGCAATCGAGCTGGAGCTCGAACCCGGCATCGACGATCGCCGCATATTCGGGCTGCATCGCGGTCACCAGATCGGCGAGATAGGCCTCGTGGCTCGGATAGAAGGCGTTCTTCTGGAACGCGGTGATCAGCCCGGGCGACGCCGCATTCATGAAGGCGCGCGTGCCCTCGCCGTGGCGATCGAGCGCGGTGCGGAAGCGGCGGATGTCGTCCTCGACCGGCTGCAGGTTCACCAATTTGACTTCGCCGATGCACGATGCGCGCGTGAAGTCCTGCGAGCCCATGATGTGCGCGAGTTTGCTGCGAAGCTCGGGCAGCGGCGCGAGGTCGAGCGCCGACATGCGTTCGCTATGCCCGCCGAAACCCGACAGCCGCTCGATCATATAGGTCGAATAGCCGACCTTGCCGAGCTCGCCGTCGCTGACGATCGTCACACCCGCCGCGACTTGTGCCGCAACCGCCGCATCGACTGCGGTCTGCACGACTTGATCGAACGCATCGGCGTCATACGGCTCGCCACGATCGCGGGCGAGGAGGAGGGGGGTGAGTTCGGGGCCACGCGGCAAGCTGCCGACATGGGTGGTGGCGATCGCCATAAAGCTTCCTCTCATGCGTTCGGGCGACCATGATTGCGTTTCGCATTGATGTACAGATCGTATATGCGAAATAACGAAATGGGCGCGGATGCCGGGATTGGAGAGATGCTGTCATGACCATGGTTTCGGCAACCGAGCGCCGTGAGATCGAGGCGGATTGCGCGCGATTGATCAACCTGTACGCGGCGCTCAACGATGCAGCACGATGGGCCGACGTCGCCGCGCTCTACGCCGAGGATGGCAGCATGACTCGCCCGACCGCGCCCGATGCGCCGGTCATCGGGCGTGCCGCGATCCTTGCCGCGTTCGAGGCGCGTCCGGCGCGCGTCACGCGCCATCTGACGGGGACGATCGTGGTCGCGGTGATCGATCGCGACACCGCCATCGCGACGAGCGCGATGCTTCTGTTTACCGCGCCCGATGCGCCGCCGCTGGTCGGCGGTTTCACCGATCGTTTCGTCCGGGTGGCGGGCGAGGGGTGGCGTTTCGCCGAACGGCGCGGATCGCTGACCTTCGCCTGAAGCGATGTCCGGGCGCTGGGCCGATCTGGAGGCGCCCCCAGGCGGTGGAGAAGCGGTACTGGCCGCTGCCGATCGCGATCACCGCCTCGGACGCATTGCTCGACACGATCATTATACCGGCACGATCGGTCACCGTGCGCCGCCTCTCGAACTCGCGCACGCCCAGTGCGAGTGGCACAGGAAGCTCGCCACGCATGACGGGCGGGCGCGTGACGTCGAGCGGGACCACGCTGTCGCTCTTTCGTTCCACAGCGCGCTGAGCATCGCGGCGTCGGTGACGCCAAGCCTCGCGCCGCGTAACGCGCACGCAGTGGTTGGCCGCTCGTCGCCGACATGCAATAGGATGGGATAGAGTTTTCCCAGTTCAGCATGAGCCCGCCTTTCAAGGCCAAGGTTCAAGGACGATCGATGCGCGTATTTCCGCTTTCCCACCTGCTGTGTTCCGGGCTCGCCGCAAGCCTTCTCGTTCCGGCCCCTGCAGCCGCCAGCTCGCCTGAGCTTATCGGGCTCGAGCGCCAGTTGAGCATGCTGGTCGCGGCAAAGCCGGGGGAATATGGCATTGCGGCACTCGACCTTCGCGATGGCTCTATCGTTGCCATCAACGGTGACACGCCGTTTCCGATGGCGAGCACGGTCAAGCTCGCCATCGCAGCCACCTATCTCGCCGAGATCGATCAGGGCCGACGCAGCCTCAGCGACATGGTCGTCGGCCGGCCCGCCGCGAAAGTCCTGGAACTGATGATCGTGCGCAGTAACAATCAAGCGGCGGACCAGCTGCTGGCCGCGGTCGGTGGTCCGGCTGCCGTCCAGCAGTGGCTCTCGTCGCAGAACATCATCGGGATCCGGGTCGACCGGACGATCGACCAGCTGCTTCGAGAACGCGGTCACCTGGCCGACATCAAGGATGTCGCCACGCCGGTTGCCATGGTCGCGCTGTTGCATAAGCTCGACAGTGGCGCGGTGTTGACGGCGCAAAGCCGCGCGTTCCTGTTCGAGTTGATGCGACGCTGCGAGACGGGCACGCGCCGCATCCGCGCGATGCTGCCCGCTGGTACTCCGGTCGAGGACAAGACGGGTACGCTCGACGGCGTCACGAATGACGTGGGGTTCATTACCATGCCCGATGGCCACCGCGTGGCCGTCGCCGTGTTCGCTCGCGGGGGACGCGATCGCCAGCCTGTCATCGCTGCTGTCGCCCGCGTCATCTATGATCGCTTCGCGGATAGCGCACGCACCGCGCTGTCGTACTTCCTGCGGATGCGGTGAACCGCGCCCCTCGATTCGGCTCTTCTTCCCCCCGCCGCCCAGCCTATCAGTGCTGGGAGCATTGAACCTCAACGCGTAGCAGCGTCAGAATAGCTTGCCTTGCACAGGGCGGTCGAGCACGGGCGGGCTGTATATTCCCCGGCGACGCACTTCGGTCTGCGCGGTGAACCGGACGTCCTCGTCTCGATCCCGCGCGAACTGGTCGAGCGCATCGGCTGAGAGGTCGCTCCAGGCACGCCCACGCTCGGGCCCGGCGACGACCCGCGGCAGAAGCCCGGGCTCGGCGCTCCAGGCAAGCAACTGTTCGATCGAGGCCGCATTCAGCATGTCGCGAAGGTGATGCGCGCTCACATAGGCGTCGGGCAACGCGCGGTGGACCGGCAAGCCAATCTCGCGGACCAGCCCGTGCGGCATCCGCCAGTATCGCAGGACTTGATTGGAGAAGCTCGGCGATCCAGGCCATAGCCGCAGCGCACACTTCCAGGTGCAGATCCACCGCGCGCCGCCCGACACGTGCGGGGTGCAAAATCGCTGTTCGAAGCTCGCACGATGCGCGGCCAGCGCGACGACGCCGCCTTCGGGCTTCAGAATGGCGGGCGCGACGTCCTGCCAATACCCCGCAGCGGCGACATCCGCGTCGACGATGTGGTGCACCGCCATCGTCACCGGAGGGATCGGCCGCCCGGGATTGACGAAGCTAGCGCCGCGTTCGTCTGTCACGGACCATTGCCCGTCAGCGCCAAGCGCGACGTCTTGCCAGCCAATTTCGCACACGCCGTGCGCCGGGGGACGCGAGCCAGTGGTTTCCAGATCGATGACGCGCACGCGAAGAGACATGATTGGAATATAGGGGCATCACCGCGTCATCCAATCGCCGTGGCATCCACGTCTGAGCATCGCGTTGAGTTGGCCGATGATCTGATGCGCGGCTCGCCATGCTAAAGCCGGAAACTGTCCGCAACCGGCTCCCCGCTACATAGCCCTCTGCTCTAGTCGTTCGGGATCTGCTCGGCCGGAGCAGCCTGGTTCGTCTGATCGCTGCGCGTCGTGCGTGCCGTCATACCCGTGGCCGATGCGTCGTCCATCAGCTGTTCGTCCGGCGCCGCCGCTACGGGCGCCCTTTCCGGCAGCGCGGCCGTCAGGTTGGTAACGGCGGTCGGGGTAGGTTCGGGCTCGGGCGCGCGCGTCTCGGGTGCCGTCGGTGTCGCTTCGTCGGCCGGTTCTGCGGGCGTCTCGGTGGACTGTTCGTCGCGCGTCGGCGCCTCGGTCGATTGCGAACACGCGCCGAGACCGGCGATCAACAGGATTGCCGCCAAGGCGAGGGGGAATTTGTGGGTCATTGGTGTCATCTCCTCAGCGCGCCGCAATCGCCTGGCGCGCGGACCGTTCCGCAATCTTGGTCGCCAGCGTTCCGTCCCAGCCATAGGGGTCGTTCCGGAAACCGACCTGCCCGTCCGCGTTCGCAAACGCCGTCCAGTACAGCAGATACACCGCAACGGGTGCCGCCAGTTTGGCGCGCACCGTCTTGCCCGCGGTGACCGTCGCATCGATCGTGTCCGCCGGCCATTCGGGCGTGCCCTCGAGCAGCCGCTTGGCAAGGTCGCCGGGCTTTTCGAGACGGACGCACCCATGGCTGGCCAAGCGGTCGAAGCGCGCGAACCCCGCCTGGGCGGGCGTGTCGTGCAGATAGACGGCAAACGGGTTGGCAAAATCGAACTTGTACTTCCCCAGCGCGCTATGGTCCGAGGATTGCTGGAGCCGCTTGCCGCCATCGCCGGTGTCGATCACTCGGAAGCCGTGCTGCGCGAGATAGCCGGGGTGGGCCTTCTCCTTGGGCCACAGTTCGCGCCCCGCGATCGTCGACGGCACGTTCCACGGCGGGTTGAGCACGATGCTGTGGATCTGCGAGGTCAGCATCGGCGTCTCGGCCCCGGGGCGCCCGGTCACTGCCTTCATCGACATGACCGGGGCGTCGCCGTCGAACAGCGTCAGCACGGCCGCGGCAATATTCACCTGGACGCGGTTCTTGGCGAGTTCTGCTGGCAACCAGCGCCAGCGCTCCATGTTCGCCTTGATCTGGCGAAGCCGCGCATCGACGGGCACGTTGAGCGCGGTGAGCGTCTGTGCGGCGACGATACCCGTCGGATTGAGCCCGTAGCGCCGTTGCGCGCGACGGACCGCGTCGAGCAGCGCGGCGTCGAAGCGGTCCTCCGACGACGTCACTTGCGGATCTTCGAGCGCCAGCCGCTTACGCAGCGCGGCGACGCGCGGGCCGGTGTTGCCGAGCGTCAGATCGGCGCCTGCACTCAGCGGCTCCCAGCCACCCGCGGCCGCGATCGTCCGGTACCGCGCAAGCGCAGCGACCAGTGCATCGTAGCCCGCATAGGGCGGCGGCAGCGAAGCGATCCATGCGGCCAGACGATCGTGCTCGACCGCATTCTTGAAGGCCGGTAGCGGGTCATAGACTGCAGGCCGCATCGCCCAATTCTGATCGAAATCGGCTTCCGCAAGGCGGCCGGCATGAACGGCATGGGCATGATCCAGCGCGTCGCGGACAAGACGGTCGTTGTCGACCGGGTCGATCGATTGTGAATCGGCGAGACCCTGCGCAACGATGTCTTTCTGAAGCAGAGCCGCAAGCGCGGCCGCTTGAGCCGGACTGAGTTGCGGCAGCGGCGTGGAGGGCGCTGGCTGCACGACCGGCGACGACATCGGCACATCGGTGCCCGGGCGCGCATCCTGTGCCATGGCGGGCGCTGCAACGAGTAACGCCGACAGAGCGAGATAGCGCGTCGTGCTCGACTTACGGCGGTTCAGAGTACGGGTTTGGCGATGCGTCTGTGTCATGCGCGCTGTCCTACACGGCGTTGTCGGCGACTGCATCGGTTATCTGGCATCTTCGCGTTCTCGAGGCCCGATACGTCGCTTGCAATGCAACAGTCTGATGCGTCGGATCCCCCACGGGGCACATTCGCTACGCCCGTACGGCGGTGGGATGACGTTCGGTCTGTAAATAGGCGTCGAACCGGGACCCCCGATCGGCGTCCAAAAGGGACCCCCTTATGGCGCTGCGGGCGTCGATGC